>JBDSEC010000482.1:0-17052 GCA_039920205.1 Pyrinomonadaceae bacterium | reverse complement strand
TATCGGCCGGCCGCGGGACAATGGCATATCCTAAACAGCTCGAATGGAACTTATTTTGCTTGGCAATTCGGTAATGCGACCGACCTTCCCACGCCGGGTGATTACGATGGAGATGGCCGGGCCGACTTCGCAATTTTTCGACCGTCGGACGGCAATTGGTGGATCAGACGGAGCAGCTCGACCGCAACGACGGTCCAAACTTTCGGCCTTAATGGTGATCGACCTGGACCGAACGCATTTGTTTATTAGCGCATCGAGTTCGGAAATAGACTTTGCGGAAAGTTAGGTGATCTGCATGAGTCCGCGACTTCAGGCATCGACCAAGCCGCCAACAAAAACCGCGGCCACATCGTTCAACCTGAACAATGCGGCCGCGGTCTAATTTCTTACGAGTCAATTACTTCGTGTTATACACGCCCGAAACGAAACCGGCGCGGTTCTCGTTGTCGCGCGCTTCCCAGACCAGGGCGATCTTGTCCACCGCGACGTAGCAGGTCTGCTGGTCGTCCCGTAATTCCACCACACCGTTCTCGACTTTGATGATCTCGCCGCGCAGTGCGGCCGCGCCCGCACAAACGATGTCTACTTTTCGTCCGATCAATTTGGCCAGCAGGTCTTGCATGTTTTACCTCGAAACCGTTTCGCTTACTTAAAGGTCAATTCGATCAACGGAACGATATTGGGGTCGTCCTGCTGTTCGCGCTCGAATTGCAGTATATCGTAATAACCACAGCGCGATTGGTTCGGATACTCGCGGCAGATCTGCGGGCGTCCTTCATAAATGGTGCAGCCCCGCGTTACCGGGTGTAAAAACATACACGATTTGCCCAGCACCGGATCTTTCCGGCGCTTGAGGATGCGTTCTTTTTCGTTCTTTTTGGTGTAAAGCTTTTCGGCCACTTCGGGTGTCACGCCATGATGCCGCGCCAATCGCTTTAGATCGCGATTAGTGACCACCACCCGCTCGTAGATCGAACAACAATAGGCCAGACATTTTAGACAGTCGTAGTAAAGCTTCTTTTTGGTTTCCGCCATTGGTTAACGCGAATCGCCACCCCATTTACCTTCTACTGGATTTTTGGTATTCCGAGATCAAAAGCTGCATGAATTCCTCGCGGCGATCGTACAGCCGCTTGGCCGGGCGCGGTTCATGCCGCGCCAGCGCGTACGCCGTGATCAACGGCAGCGCCACGGTCGAATCAACATAACATACCACTGCGTCCGGAAGCCGTTCGGGATCGACCTTTCCCCAAGAAACCGCCTCACCCGGGGTCGCACCCGAAAGACCGCCGGTGTCGGGTCGCGCATCGGTAACTTGCAAGAAATAGTCGTGGCCCTTTTCGTCAATGCCCAGAACTTCTTGGATCTGCGGTTCGGTCTGGAGCATGAAATTCTTGGGTGAGCCGCCGCCTAAAATAAAGCAGGCCGACTTGCCGCCCTTGCGCGGTTTTTTCTTTGGACCAGCCTGGACCGTGCCGCGCTTGGCAGCCAAGACGATCGATGCCGTTTCATTTACATCCAAAGAGGGATCGAAGGCGAGCTTGTTTCCTTGCAAGGCCATCGCCGCCACGTTCATGCCGATCGAAGAATCACCGGGCGACGAGGTGTAGATCGGCACCGCGTATTCATAGGCCGTGGCCAACAGGGATTTGTTGGTCAGGCCTAGCTTTTCCTCACGCGCGCGCACGTACTTGCCGCACAGGTAGTGGAACTCGGCGCTGGACATCGGTTTCTGAAATTCCGGCGATTCGATCAAGCGGCGAAAAAAGGTATCGGTATCCAACAAAACCGAATAATCGAAAAAGATGTCGTAAATACGCACGACCTCCTCTTCGCGCAACGTGATGTCCGAGGTGGTCGCGTTGCCTTGATGGAGGGCCAGACCAATGCCGAAGTGGGTATCGTGATAAAGATTCGCGCCGGTCGAAATTATCCAATCGATAAAGCCGGCCTGGATCAGCGGGATCAGAGCCGAAATACCTAGCCCCGCGGGCGTCAAGGCGCCGGTCAGCGAAATACCAACCGTCACGTCGGGCTCCAACATTTTGCGCGAAAACAGTTGGCAGGCCTCGCGCAATCGCGCCGCGTTATAGGCCATGAACGATTCGTCGATCAGATCGGCCAGTTGCGTATCGCGGGCGATGGCCTTAGGGTCGATGCGCTTACCGCGTAGGAATTTACTTTTAGGTTTTGGCATTTTTTGATCAGTAACCACGAATTTACACGAATGGTGTACTTTCTGCGGTCGCGTATTTTTCCAGACAGGGACGACATAGACATTGCTGGTATTTTTCGCGCAACGCGGCCTGGGCTTCGTCCGTTAATTTCAGTTCCGTGCACCAGCACCCGGCTAGGCTGGCGCCGCAGGTAAATTCCTCGCCACAAGCCTCGCAGACCGAGGCGCCACAACTCTCTAAAATATTATCCATTTGTCGTCTATACCGACTCGGCTTCGGCTTCTTCCGGAGCGCGGCGCAGTCTTAGTAACGTAATGCGCCGGTCGTCCGCCTGGCGGACCTCGACGTCCAAACCGCGGAAGTTGAGATGATCGCCCGGGCGCGGAACCTGTCCGACCTCGCTGATCACCAGACCGGCAATGGTCGTGAAATCGTCGGTCTCGATCTCCATGCCAAACAGACGTTCGATCTTACCGATCTCGGTGGACCCAAGCACATCATAATATCCATCGTCGGCTTCGACAATTTCAATGATCTCTTCTTGGGTTGTGTCTTCGTCCTCGATCTCGCCAACCACCTCTTCCAAGATGTCTTCGATCGTGACCAACCCCGCCACGCCGCCATACTCGTCGATCACCACGGCCAGTTGCTGGTGCGCCTTTTGCATTTCCGCCAGCAAGTCGCCGGCCAATTTCGTTTCGGGAATAAAAAAGACCGGCCGGACCAATGACTCAATGCTTTCGTTCTCGCGCCCTTCGGCCCAAGATTGCAGCAGGTCGCGAACATAAATGATCCCCTCGATATTGTCGATCTGTTCCCGATAGACCGGCAGCCGCGAGTATTTCGATTCGATCACGGCGTCACGTGCTTCGCACATGGTAGCGGTGATGGGTAATGCGGCGATCTCGGTGCGCGGGGCCATGACTTCGTTGACCCGTGTCTCGCGAAGTTTAACGATCGCGTGGATCAGACGGCTGTCGTCCTCTTCCAGAATGCCTTCCTTCTGGCCCATGTCGGTCAGCGCTTCGATATCGCTGGCGCTATCATCGTCATCCTCTTCGTCCATGACCGGCTGGGCTTCACGCTCGGCCCGCAAGCGGTCAAAGGTCTTGAACCACGGGTCGGCCGCAAAGACCAAGAAGTGATAGAACGGTCTTACGATCGGCAGTAGAAGAAGGAAAGTTCTTTCCGGATGATGCAGCGTCAAGAGGCGCGGGATGAACTGCTTGAACAAACCGGCCAAGGTCAATCCGGCGATCACGGCCAATACCATCCAGCGGCGAAAACCAAACCACTGGAACGTGATGGCCGTTACCAATACCGAGAAAGCAATAAGCAGGATCTGGATGGCCGCGGAAAGCGTGAAGCGAAAGCGCGGTGTGTTATCCAGAATTTCGCGCAGGAAAGCGCTCCGGGGCCGGTCGGTCGGGTCTTCGTCGTCGGCGATCAGCAGCCGCAAACCTACGTCGCTAAGCTGGCCAAAGGCCATCTCGACCGTTGAAAGAAAGGTCATCGCGACCAACAGCAGTACGGTGATGCCTAGCTCGATTTGCATAAGGCGCGGACGAAACCCAACGAACCTCCACCGCTCGACGCGGACCGAAAATTGGAACCTGACTAGTTTCGCTTATGCAGGCCCTAAATTCCAAGCCTTCGCCGTAAACGAAGCTCCAGTTTATTCATCTCGCCGTGGTCGGTTTCGTGGTCGTAACCGCATAGATGGAGCAGGCCGTGAAGGATCAACTGCTTGATCTCGTCATCGAGCGTAAGGCCGTTCTCGACGGCTTGGCGGGACGCTTGTTCTACCGAGATGACAATATCGCCCAGCCGAAACCCTTCTAACCTTTCGAATTGATCTTGTTCGGCGGGGAAGGAAAGAACATCGGTGGTGCCGGTCTTACCGCGCCACTTGCGGTTGAGTTCACGCATGGCACGATCGGACAAAAAGACAATGGTGACGCCGGCGCTCTCGGCCGGGACGATTTCGCGGACGCGTGCGGCAAATATTTGCCAGGCATCAAGGTCAAGCGGGAACTTTCGTTGGCGGTTGATGATCTCGATCATGTCTTACTTCAGAAAAGCGCTACCACAAAATACGGTTGCACAGAGTCATTATCGAAGGCATAACAATTCTGTCCGTACGGTACGGGCACCTCAGGCGGACTCCATTGACATTAGCCTACGGATACGCAGTCCGCAACATCTTGAGGCAACATACAGGAGAGGTGAATTCCACCGAAGTCGGTGGCAATTGTCCGAACTGCCCGCTTTAGTTAGAGTTGTAAAAACGCGCAGGCGACAAGGAGTTTTAGTGAAAAGGCTCCCACAAGCGGGATGAAAATGCTAAAATCCGTCCGTTCCTATGCGCATGGCTAGTATGTAGTTAATTGCGCCCCGGCTTTTCACCGAGTCTACCGGGAGGTGTATGCTGTACTTTGACCAGCCAATCCGAACTATTTTGACGTTGAAACGATTCTGAAAATTGTGGCAAAAAACACTCATCGGCCTTAAAAGGGGCAGGTTCCGAAGCGTACTTCGAGGATAGTGTCCGCAGTCAAAAGCACGAATAACAAGAATGAAACGTTACTCCGTAAGGAGTTGTGGTCGAAGGGACGGACGTATCGTTTGTGGATAAGGAATTTAGCTGGCCGACCTGATCTAGTGTTTGGAAAGGCCAAAGCCATCATCTTTGTTGACTGCGATTTTCGGCACGGAAGGGTATTAGTTGAACGAGGTGAGCACGGGCTTAAACGTGTTCTACAAACATCGAGGTTAGAGTTAGTGGTCCGATAGGTTAAAGCGCACAGTTACCCTAGATATAGTGGTAACTAAGAAGTTGGAGGCAGACGGATGCCGTGTAATGCGCCTATGAGAAAGTGTTCTCAGTAACGATGTAAAACGCACCGCCGATTCAGTCGAGGCGTTCATCGATTGTTTCGGTAAATGAGCCGAGGTTATGTCTAAAAAACTTTCATTTGTTGATTTGTTTTGCGGTGCTGGCGGATTATCTGCTGGATTTGAGAAGGCAGGTTTTCATTCTGTTTTCGCTAATGACTCTGATTCAGCTGCTTGCGAAACATATAGATTCAACCACCCTAATGCCGCGGTCTTTCATGGCGATGTAGCGGAATTGAGCGCAGGCGATATTCTAGAACAAACGGGTCTTGCCTCTATTCCACTGGTAATTGGGGGGCCAAATTGTCAGGGCGTGAGCTTACGTGGGAAAAGAGATCCGAATGACCCGAAGAATCATATGTTTGGACACTTCAGGCGGCTAATAGGAGAATTGAAGCCTGATTGGTTCGTCATGGAGAATGTTCCTGGCTTGATGCACAGGCATAATTTGGGTCTTGTTACTTCGATTTTCTCGTCCCTGGAGGAACTGGGTTATCGGTGTGGAGGGCAAGTTCTTTTAGCCGCCGACTATGGTGTGCCACAACTCCGATACCGGTTTATTCTGATAGGGAATAAGCACGGTGAGCCGATAGTGTTTCCAAATCCTACCCATCATAGCCCAATGGGCATCGATGAAGAAAACTGTGAACTGTTTCAGGATGAATTCGAACCGAATGAACGATTACAGTTTTGGCGGGGAGTCCGCGATGCCATTTCTGACTTGCCTGTGATTTCAAACGGCGGAGGCCAGGAGGTCGTTCCGTATCCTGAAACGCCATCGACGGATCAACTTTCCGACTTTCAAAAGCTTTGCCGGAATGGGGATTTGAATTTATATAACCATATCTGCCATCGGACTAGCGATAAGAATATCGAATACATCAGTTATGTCCCGCCTGGAAAGAACTGGAAAAGCATTCCCGAAGAAATCCGCCCCGAGCGTTTCAAACGCGTGGCACTAAAAGACCACACTACGACCTACGGGAGATTGAGATGGGACATGCCAGCCCGAACCGTCACGACGTACTTCAACAACATAAGTGCCGGCGCTTTTACGCATCCGTCACAAAACCGGGGGATAAGTGTTCGTGAAGGCGCCAGACTGCAGGGTTTTGCGGACGCTTTTCGTTTTCGGGGTACCGTTTCCCGTCAATATCGTCAGGTAGGCAACGCAGTGCCGCCACTGTTGGCGTCGCATATAGCGGGCGTTTTACACCAACAGATGGCAGGTGGGTCTTTCAAAGAAAGCAACTCCCATGAGGCGGCCGTGGAGTATGAACGAACACTTGGAACTCTCCGAATTCACCGCCCTTTGCAAGGTATGCGATTCAATCTGGACAAGTATCTCGTCAGGAGTTAAGTGTGAGCTACCCATCATTACCCTTAATTATCGAATCGGCGAACAAGTTGACATACGCAGATTCGGAACACGCGTTGTCGAGAACTAAGGGTCTATGGCACGTTTTGATGTTCTTGCGTCATCGTCGTCTGAACGGAATGGGCGCTAGTTTTGAATTTAACTCGTTTGATTTGACTGAAGCCTGTTTTGATATCGCCGGTATCTATTTGCCGGTGGTGAGCGGGTCGAGAAATGTCTACTATGAAGCGGGAGCTAGTCAAGGCAATAGTCCGTCCCAATTTTTTCGCCATCGCGAGGGTCCACGTCAAACCTTCCTAAATCGTATATATACGGGTCTAACGGGCTCTGGCCCTAACCAGCCAGATCTCTTCGATGCATCAGATAGCCGGTTGCCAACCACGATTAGCTTAAAGCCCGACTGGATTTCGACTCTGCGTTCGCATTTGGGAAACCTAGCGATTTTGGATGACAAATCGCGGAGCCTACTGACCTGGCTACTGCGATTTGGTATTCCTAATGGGGCAAACTCAGCAACGGCAAGCATTGGCCGCCACCTTGGCAATGGAACTATTGACCGTAACCCGGATCTGATACTTACGCCGATCCCAACGAATCAAAGGCATTTAAGACGAGAATTTGGGAATTTTCTTGGTCTAACAGGACCTGAAGTGAATCAACTCGTTCCTGATTTTCCAAGCGCAATTGCTGATATTTCCACGCAGAACGTACCAATTACGTTTGAAGATTTAAAAGGAGCGATGGAAGAGGCGTTTCTGCGGGAGTCTGAGATTGTTCAGTCCCCGTCTCGCATTATTCCGGTGGAGTCAGACGTAAGCGAACATGAGGAAGGACTCTTCACTCAAGTCTCAGCGCTACTTGAAGACGGCTTTGCCGGCGTCATCTTTAGTGGACCACCTGGAACAAGTAAGAGCTACTACGCGGCGCGGATCGGGATGCGGCTCGTCGAAAATGATATTGATAGGATTCGTTTTATCCAGTTTCATCCTTCTTACCAATACGAAGATTTTATTGAAGGGTTTGTGCCGTCCCAACAAGGAATATTTACGTTAACTGATAAACACCTGCTGAAAATGTGTGCCGTAGCGGAGCGGTGTGAAGGGAAACTCTGCGTACTAATTATTGACGAACTAAGCCGAAGCGATCCTGCGCGCGTTTTTGGCGAAGCCCTAACGTACATAGAAATGACGAGACGCGGACAATCTTTCGACCTTGCATCCGGGCGTCCAATGTCAATTCCGCCTAATTTGGTTTTTATTGCGACCATGAATCCTATGGATAAAGGAGTTGATGACGTTGACGCCGCATTTGAGCGACGCTTTGCGAAATTGGCTTTCAATCCTAGCTCTGAAATGCTAAATGATATGCTCACAGACAATGGCCTTGAAGAGAATCTAAGACGTAGAGTGGTCGAGTTTTTTAGCCATTTGACACGAAATAAGAATTCGTTGACACATATTGGACATGCGTATTTCCATAGGATTAAAGACGAAGAAGGGTTGCGTCGTTTGTGGAATAATCAATTGCAATTTCAATTTAGAAAGGCCTTTCCACTGGACGATAGCGGGTTTCAGGACCTTGAGCGAAAGTGGAAGCTTGTGTTTAGACCGACCTACGAGAGGTCAATGGACATCGAAGGTGTTATAACGCCAGAGAATCAAGGTGATTTGAATGA
Organism: Pyrinomonadaceae bacterium; assembly: GCA_039920205.1. Lineage (GTDB taxonomy): Bacteria > Acidobacteriota > Blastocatellia > Pyrinomonadales > Pyrinomonadaceae > JBDSEC01. The sequence continues at coordinate 8,927 of JBDSEC010000482.1, read as the reverse complement.
ATGATGCGGCGTCGAAAGTAGATGAGGAATGGTTCCTTGCGGAAGTTAGCGTTAGTCAACGTCGCAAAGTATTTTCTGGGGTCGAGTATCAAGCGATTGATGTGCCGCTAGAGGATCTAATCATAGATGGCAAATTGTCGGTCTATCCTCTTATTAGCAAATATGATTTTTTCAAGCTTTATATAAAGAAGGACCAAATTGTCTTTCAAACAGCTGGATATATCGGCTTAATACCTATTAACGACAAGGTCGTGTTGGATATTAGGACGAGAGTACCAGTTCGAAATCTCGAGAGAATGCTCTTTGTGGCGCATCACTCGCCCAAAATCCTCGAACCTTTTGAAAGAAAGTACGCCACTCATGAATTTACGTTTCCTTCCCTCATCGAAACGCTCACCGCGGCACTCATAGATTCTCTGATAAGGCTAGAGCAATTTGGCATATATCGGGAATATGTCAATCTTCAAAGAAATACTTCATTTCCACGAGGCAGAATTATTGTCGGTAAGAGCCTGCAACGGAACTTATCTGTCGGAAGCAAACATCGTGTGCATGCGTCGTGGTATGAGCGGAGCGCTGATGTCGCCGTCAACCAGTGCATTAAATTTGCTCTATGGACACTCGCCGAGAAATTTCATTCGGTAACTCCTAAGAAGGGCTGGAGGGCTTGGATCTCGAAAATAAACCGCTTCTATAGTTTTTTTGATGGTGTTTCCCTGGATGCTTCTAGATCGTTTCTTGCAAATCGGTTAGTTCGTCATCCAATTGCTTTGCCAGAAAGTCGAAAATATTACACGAATTCGCTAATCCTCTCGAAGATTATTATCGAGAACCGAGGAATCGAATTCGACCGCGGCGGCGACGATATTTTATTACCGTCCATGGTGATGAAGTTGGAGAACTTGTTTGAGGAGTATATTCGCGCAGTTCTCAAGGAGAAGGCGTATTCCCGAGGTCTGCAATTGGAAGTATTGAACGGACAAGGGCCTGGCAGTAAACCGCTATTCGACAGGCCGACAATGGAAAAAGCAACGCCAGATATTGTGTTTAAGCGCAACAATGGACTACACGACGAGTTCCCGTTGATCATAGATGTGAAGTACAAGAATTTCGACAGACCTAAAAGGGAGGACATCAATCAGGTGATTGCCTACGGGTTCTCCTACCGTGCTACCCGGGTCGTGATATTGCATCCCAAAACGGAATCAGGTCTTAGTGGTATGCGCGCAATTGGCGAAATCGATAACGTGGCTCTGTTCCAATATGCTTTTGACCTAGCGAGTGATACGCCGTCGCTTGAGGAGGAACATCTCTTTCAAGCATTGCTAACTCTAATGCCGGAGTATGCGCTGGTGTAACGTGGGCAGTATGCACGCTACGTTCTGAACCGGCCAGTTGATTAACGTCGAATCGAAAGACTAACAGTCTGTCGGACGATTACAACCCCGTTTTCCCCGAGTGGTTCTCGTAGGCCTTGATGATCATTTGGACCAGTTTGTGGCGCACGACGTCCTTGTCGGTGAAATAACAGAACTCGATGCCTTCGACGCCTTCTAACACTCGTTCGGCTTCGACCAGACCGCTGCGCTTGCCTTGGGGCAGGTCGATCTGCGTAACGTCGCCGGTGATCACCGCTTTCGAGCCAAAGCCGATGCGGGTCAGGAACATCTTCATCTGTTCGCTGGTCGTATTCTGTGCTTCGTCCAGAATGATAAACGCATCAGCCAACGTGCGGCCGCGCATGAACGCCAAAGGCGCGACCTCGATCACGCGCTTTTCTAGCAGTTTCGTTACGCGTTCGTATTCGATCAGATCGAACAGCGCGTCATACAGCGGCCTTAAGTAGGGATCGACCTTGTCTTGTAGATCGCCGGGCAGAAATCCGAGCTTTTCACCCGCCTCGACCGCCGGCCGTGCCAACACAATGCGGTTGACCTGCTTTTGCATCAACGCCTGCACCGCCATTGCAACCGCCAGGAAAGTCTTGCCCGTGCCGGCCACGCCGACGCCAAAGACGATGTCGCGCTGCTGGATCGCGTCGATGTACTTGCGCTGGTTGGCGCTCTTGGGCGCGACCTGCTTCTTGCCGGCCGGATTGAATCGCGCCTTAGTGAAATAATCGCGCAGCGAGTAGGCGCGGTCCTCGGCTATCTGGGCGAACGCGTCGCGCAGTTCTTTGTCCGAGAAGGGCCGGCCTTCGTTAAAAAGTTCGGCAAAATCCTCCAGGATGCGTTCGACGGTGGCTACGTCTTTGGGGTCGCCGTCAACGGTCAGGTCTTGACCGCGGGCGTTGATCCGCACATCGAGGAGTGATTCGAGATATTTGATGTTTTGGTCATGGATGCCAAACAGCGTTTCCAGACCACGAGGGGGTAGTTCTATCTTCTTCAAAACGTTATTTTCGGCGCTTTCGATTTAGTCGTCAAATTGCCGTCGGGGACGAAAAAGACGCTACTACACGGCAAGAGAGGGTGTCAATAATTTCGGAAGAACATTTCGGAAGAAAACCGCAAACGGTTAAGAGGCGGTCTTCGACCGCCGGTGCCGCGATTTCACCAGGCTCGGTTATGCCATTGCTCCGGCGGTCGGAGACCGCCTCTTAACTGGGTAAGTTGAGACGTGATCCGTCCTTAAAGATCCAAGCTGATCCGGTACTTCTTGATCTTGGTGTTCAGGGTCGTCGGTTTCAAACCCAACAGGACCGAGGCCCGCTTCTGATTTCCGTGCGTGCGGATCAAGGCGCGGCGGATCAAGCTGGTCTCGAACCGGCTGACCTCGTCGTCCAGATCGATGCCATTCTCGACGTTAATGCGTTGGCTGTCCTCGTGGCTGGATGTCTCTAACGCTTCGGCCGCGGCGGCCAAGGCGATCGCCACATCGCGCAACGTCCGGATGTTGCCTTCGGCGACCGTGTCATTAGCGTTGGAAATTTCCGCCGGCGTATTGGTTATGCGCGGCGGCGATACGATCTTTAATGATGATTGCGCCATATGAATACCTCGAATTAAGACGAACGCCGTGATCGTTTCGTAACCGTGGTTATGATCAATTATCGGTTAACGTTAACTCGCGCGCTGTCGAATCGCGTGTTATCGATCCCGGGACGTAGGAATTAGAACCGCAGGATACGCTAAACGTTGTACGGTTTGGGGTTTATACGCTGGAAATGTGACAGAGTTGCGAAATATTTTCTTAGTGCGTTAAAAATCTGTGACGGATAGGCAAATTAGTTCCTAACTGGGGCGCGCAAAAGATTTAACAAACATTTTACCGTTAGGACGTAACGCAGTTACTCGTGACCGATTGACCTGACGCAGGGGTAAAGGACTCAGCAGCGATGACGAGCGTTCTCGCCGAATTTTGAGCGCGCCGGACCGGCCGAATTGATTACATCCCGGCGCCCGGCTCGGGCATCGAAGGGTCCGCTAAATTATCTGGCCGGTATCGTCGGTCGTCTGGCTTGTTTCCGCGTGGCTTTGCCATCATTATGGTCAATAGAATGAACTTAACTACCTTTTCAACGCACACGCGCCGCGGTTGGTTGGCGCTGGTTTTGGTCTTGGGGATGCTGGCGACGGTGCCGGTCGGCAGGTCGCAAACGCGCACCAGCCCGAGCCGCCCGGCCGCTGCTGCTTCCAACTCGGCCGCGGTAAAGCAGTCGGTTGCGAGTCCCACCGACCAGTTGGTTGATCGTACTTTGGCCAATGGCCTAGAGGTCATCGTTTTGGCTGACCACTCGGTTCCTTTGGTAACCGTAGAGCTGGCGGTAAAGAATGGCTCATACACCGAACCACCGGAACTGAATGGCCTATCTCACCTCTACGAGCATATGTTCTTTCGCTCGAATAATGGCCCGGAACTAACCGCTGAAGAAAAGGAAGAAGGCGACGGCGGTTCTTTTTCAAATGGCCAGACGCGGGAAGAGATCGTCATTTATTACACGACGACCGCAAGCCCGTACCTCAAGTCGGTAATGCGGGGTATGCGTGACGCCATGCTCTATCCGAAATTCGACCAAACGGAATTCGAGCGCGAGCGTGAAGTGGTGATCGGCGAACTAGACCGGCATGAATCCAATCCGAATTATTTCCTTGACCAGGAAATGACCAGACGATTGTGGTGGAAGTACCCGAGCCGTAAGAATCCGGGCGGTAATCGCCAAACGGTTTCCACCGCGACCACCGACATGATGAAGTTGATCCAAGGTCGATATTATGTGCCAAATAATACCGCCTTGATCGTAACCGGCGATGTCGATCCCGAACAGGTTTTTACCATTTCCCAGAAGTTGTTTGGTGAATGGAAACGGTCCGAGGTGGATCCCTTCGTCAAATTTCCCTTGGTGGAACATCCCCCGTTAGCCAAAAACGAAAGCGGACTCGTGATTCAGCCGCAGGTCGAAAACGTGCTGTTCCAGATCGGATGGCACGGTCCGTCCATCGGTAAGGACAATGCGTCGACCTATGCCGCGGACGTATTTTCCTACATCGTGGGACAGCCAAATTCGCGCTTTCAACGCGCCTTGATCGATACGAGATTGGCCCTGGGCGTGGGCGTAAATTATTACACCCAGCGAAACGTCGGACCGATCACGGTGCAGGCTCAGGCCACGCCGGACAAAGCGCGGTCGGCGATCAAGGCCGTGTACAGCGAGATCGCGCACTTTAACGATCCGGACTATTTTACCGACGAAGAATTGGAAAACGCCAAGACGATCTTGGCGGCCAATGATCTGTTCGATCGCGAGAAGTTGAGCGATTACGGTCAGACGATCGCGTTCTGGTGGGCCTCGACCGGATTGGATTACTTTCGCGGATACCAAAACAATCTAAAGGCCGTGACCCGAGCCGATATTAGCCGGTACATTTCGACTTATATTCAGGGCAAGCCACATGTTGCCTTGATCCTTATCTCGGAATCTGACCAGAAAAAATTGCAGTTCAAGGATACTGACCTGCTAGAAAAGAGATAGCTTTAAATTCGCTTCAAGAATCCAAATGAGAAATTTTCTTAAGAACTTTTTGCTTTCCGAATCTATCATTCGCGATTCCGTCTCGCGTTTGATGATCATTGTTATCGGCCTGGGGCTGATTCCTGGTCCGGTGGGCCGCGCGCAAGCGACCGAGTTGGCAACGCGCGGTCAGCAAGGGACCGCGGCGGCTCAGGCGTCCGCGGTAACGGAATTTGACGTCAATGGTCTAAAGGTCTTGATCAAGAAGCGATCGAGCAGCCAAACGGTCGCGGCCGGTTTGTATTTTCGTGGCGGCACCAGCAACACCACCGCCAAAAATGTGGGTATCGAAGGCATGATGCTTGATGCCGCGGCCGAGGCCAGCACCCACTTTACCCGCGAACAGGTTCACGCCGAGTTTTCGCGCCAGGCGAGTGGCGTTACGGGCACGGCGGGATTGGATTATTCCGCACTGGTGATGGGTTCGACCGCATCGGGCTTTACCCGGACCTGGGAGATCTTCACCGATCTGGCGTTGAATCCAAAGTTCGACCAGGCCGACCTAAAGCGCCTAAAGGATGTGCGGTTGGCCGCATTGCGCGCGCAGTCCACCTTTCCGGAAAGTTATATCGAGGATCTGCAATCGCGATCGTCTTACGTGGGCCATCCCTATTTGAACGGACCGGCGGGAACGATCGAGTCAATATCGCGACTGACCGTGTCGGATCTAAAGCAGTACCACAAACAAATGCTGCAGTCGTCGCGCATGTTGCTGGTCGTCGTGGGTGATGTCGATACGGCAGCTTTGCGTACCCAAGTAGAGGCCGCCTTCGGTCATATACCAAAGGGTACCTATAAGCCCGCCGCGCCGCCGGCTTTGTCGTTCGCCAATCCGACGGTCGAAGTGACGCCGCGAACCTTACCGACGAATTATATCCAGGCGTTCTATGCCGCGCCGGCATTGACCTCGCCGGATATTTACCCGATGACAATAGCCAATGAATTCCTGCAGTCGTTCGTGTATCAAGAGGTTCGCGTGGTACGGAATCTTTCCTACGCGCCGGACGCGTTTGTCCGAACGCAAGGGGCGAATGTCGGCGGGATCTCGGTTACCGCCGTCGACGCCAATCGGGCGGTCGGCGTAATGTTGGACCAGATCGGTCTGATGCAAGAGAACCAATTCCGCGAGGAAATAGTCACGCGGGTGGTCAATTCCTATCTGACCAAGTATTACATGGAACACGAAACCAATGGCGAGCAGGTGGCCGAGCTGGCCGAGTACGAATTGATCGGCGGCGGCTGGCGGAATTCGTTGAATTTGTTTGAAAAGTTGGGCCAAGTGACCTCTGAGGATATTCAGCGCGTGATGCGGAAATACGTGCGAAATCTGCAGTTCGTCGTGATCGGCGACCCGAACGCGATAAATAAAGAGATCTTCATCCGGCAGACTGTGAGTTAGGCTGGTTGTCGCGACCCAAGTCGGGGAGGAATGCGTTCCTTGACGCGCTCTGGTTGCGACGCGTAAGATTTTCTTCCTCCTCTAGATTCGGTCGAAGGACGGTTTACCTAGCTTGTATTTGTTTGTCTTAGAGTTTTTGGGCACCACCGAGTTGATGGTTATCTTGGTCGTGGCACTGATCGTTTTCGGTCCGCGTAAGCTACCGCAGTTGAGCCGTTCACTGGGTAAGAGCCTCACCGAATTTCGGCGCGCGTCGGAGGATTTTAAGCGCACTTGGGAACGAGAAGTCGCGCTGGACGACATGGCGGACAAGCCGATAGAACCGGGTTCGGTCGCCATTCCACCGATGGTTACGCCGGCCGAGTACTCGATCGGACGGACGCAGAGTTACGCATTACCCGAAAGTACGCCGACGGACGCGGAAGCTTCGCCGGAAGCCGACTTGACCAACGAACCAATTGAGACCCCCGCTGCCGAACCGGTGGCGACCGGCGCGCCGGTTCCGACCAAGCGCGATTGGCTTTAAACTAATGCCGAACCGGCCGACGCCTCCTTCATGTCAACGTTCTTCAAACTAAGAAAATCCAGCGGCGACGATAAGGAATCGGGCGCGCAGATGTCTTTTCTGGAGCATCTGGATGAACTGCGCCGGCGCATCATTCGTTGCGTGGTCGTGGTATTCGTCGTTTTCCTGGGCTGCTGGTTCGTATCCGATTATATCTACAATTTTTTGGCGGTTCCGGTGCGGCGTGCTTTGGCCGAGGCGGGCCGGGTGGACGTGCCCATTTCCGGCCGGGCCGGGAACGAGACCATTGCGCCACTTAATACGTTGAAGGATGGCGACAAGGGGCGGTACATCTTTGCCGAGAATACGAAGCTGGGTACCAGCATGGTTCCGGCGGGCGCTACGGTGGCGGCGATCTATACAAATGACGCCCAAGGCCGCCCGGGTTTGTTTACGGACGAGCCGATCTTTGCCGGAAACACCATCATCCCTAAGGGCGTAAAGCTGCCCATCGACTTTACCGGCAAGACGGCGGCCGCCGCATTGGATGACAAGCTGATCGTGACCACGGCGATCGAACCCTTCTCGCTTTATGTAAAGGTGTCGCTTTACGCGGCATTGGCAGTTTCGATCCCGTTCTTGCTATGGCAGATCTGGGGTTTCGTGTCGCCGGGTCTGTACCCGCACGAGCGCGCCTATGTGACGCCGTTCATAGGATTGTCGTCGGTCTCGTTCGTTGTCGGGGCGGCGTTTGCGTATTACGTGATCTTTCCGCCGGCGGCGAAATATTTGTTGGGTTTGGGTACTGATTTCAAGCTGCTGCTCAAAGCAGACGATTACTTTGACTTCATCATACTGGTGATGCTGGCTATGGGTTTGGTCTTCCAGATGCCGGCGATCACCTATGTGTTGGCGCGCATCGGTTTGGTCACCGCGCGGTGGATGATCAAGATCTGGCGGATCTCGCTGGTCGTGATACTGGTGGTCGCAGCGGTTATCTCGCCCACCAACGATATTCCGAACATGATGCTTTTTGCCGCGCCCATGTTGGTGCTCTATGTGATCTCGATCTTCATCGCGTGGGGATTCGGGAAAAAGCGCACAACCTCGTAGTTCAACTCAAATTCCGATCTGTCGCAGGGCTGAAAGCAGTTCCGGTTCTTCGTCAACACTTACCGTTCTTAGATCCAAGACCACCCGGCCTTCATTGATACGGGCGATCACCGGCGGATCGTGCCGGCGCAACGCCGCGGCCAGATCGTCAGCGGATAGGGTCGCATGCGAAATTGCGATCAGCATTGTCGGCGGATGAGTGGTCGGCGCGGCGCCGCCACCGATGGCGGATTCGCCGGGTGTCAGCTCGACGGTTAATCCGGTAGTTCGCTCGTTTTCGCTAAGGGCCTGGGCGAGGGCCAGCGCTCGAACGCCAATTAGGCTCGGCTCGGCGTTGATCATCGCCAAGGCGGGGATCTCTTCAATTGCGGCCCCCCGGCGATAGATCAATAGGGTCGCTTCGACCGCCGCCAGCGCGGTTTTGTCCGGCCGCAAAGCGCGATAGAGCGGATGGCGGCGTACTTTTTCGATCAGGTCCTTTCGTCCGACAATAAAGCCCGCCTGCACGCCGCCTAAGAGTTTGTCGCCGCTAAACGTGACGACATCCGTGCCGGCCGCGACCGAATCGGCGATCATCGGTTCGCCCTCCACGCCGAGCTTGGTCAGATCGATCAACGCGCCCGAACCAGCGTCCTCGTACAGGATCAATCCATGTTGATGGGCCAATTGGGCCAGATCGCGCAATTCGGGCGTGGCGGTGAATCCGACCAGGCGAAAATTCGATGGATGCACCCGCATCAACATGGTGGTGGCGGGCGAGATCGCGCGTTCATAGTCGGCCAGCTTGGTTCGATTGGTCGTGCCGACCTCGTCCAATTGCGCGCCCGATTGGATCATCACATCCGGTATGCGAAAGTCGCCGCCGATCTCGACCAACTCGCCGCGGGAAAGGATAACTT
>JBDSEC010000481.1:0-4826 GCA_039920205.1 Pyrinomonadaceae bacterium | reverse complement strand
GTCACGGCGAACATTTCGTACCGCGGTGCGGTGCTCTTCGGCGAATTCGTTGACCTGCTTGGCCATTTGGCGGCGTCGTTCTTCGTTCAAGGCGGGGATCGGCACCCGTACCATCTTTCCATCGTTCGATGGATTCAATCCCAAGTCCGACGAGCGTATCGCCTTTTCGATCGCGCCCAGCTGCGACGTGTCCCACGGCGTCACCGTCAACATTTGCGCTTCCGGAACATGGACCGACGCCATCTGACTAAGTGGCGTTGGTGTCCCGTAATAATCCACGTTGATGCTATCCAACAGACTGACCGCCGCGCGGCCGGTCCGGATCGACGTCAACTTGCGACGCAGATCGTCAACCGCGCCTTCCATGCGGGGACGAGCATCTTTGATCACTTCCGTCTGGCTCATACGATGAGTTCTCCGAAATTAGATTGTCGAATTAATCCGCGTAAACCCGCGTGCCGACACCGGCTTCGCCCGAAACGACGCGCATGATGTTGCCCGGTGTGCGCATGTTAAAGACCATGATGGGCAAGTGATTGTCCATGCAAAGGGAAATGGCCGACGCGTCCATGACCTTCAATTGCTGCTCTAGCACCTGTTGAAAGGTGATCGTGTCGAATCGCGTAGCCGCGGGGTCCTTCATTGGGTCGGCCGAGTAAACGCCATCGACCTTGGTCGCTTTTAGGATGACGTCGGCCTTGATCTCCAAGGCACGCAACGCCGCGGCGGAATCAGTAGTGAAATAGGGATTACCCGTACCGGCCGCAAAAATAACGACCCGGCCCTTTTCCAAGTGCCGGATCGCGCGTCGTCGAATGAACGGTTCCGCCAGTTGCGGGATCTCGATGGCCGACATCGCCCGGGTATAGACCCCGGCTTTCTCCAGCGCGTCCTGCAACACCACCGCGTTCATCATCGTGGCCAGCATGCCGATGTAATCGGCGCTGGAACGGTCCATGTTCCCGGCGCTTTTCGAGACACCGCGGAAGATATTCCCGCCACCCACGACGATGGCGATCTCGACTCCCAGGTCGTGGATGTCGCGCACCTCTTCGGCAACGGCCCGGGCGACCTTAACGTCGATCCCATAGGCCTGCTCGCCCATCAGGGCCTCGCCCGAGATCTTCAGCAAGATGCGCTTGAACGCGGCTTTACGCTTGGTTGATGCAGCTTTGGTCATTAACAATCAGCTCGGAAAAAGGTCCCATCGGATCGGCTTAATTACCGCCGGCCAGCGCGGCGACTTCTTCGCCGAAATCGTCTTTGCGCTTTTCGACGCCCTCACCCATTTTATACCGGCTAAAGCGGCGGATCGAAATGTTTTCTTTAATGGTGGCGACCTTTTCGGTCACCAATTCACCGATCGTCTTGGACGGGTCCTTCACGAACGGCTGATCCAACAAGACCGCTTCCTCATAGAACTTGTTCAAACGGCCTTCGACGATCTTTTCGATCACCTGTTCCGGTTTGTTGGCGTTCTTCGGGTCCGTAGTGGCTTGGCCGCGGGCGATCTCGCGCTCGTGGTCCAGCAGATCCGTCGGCACCTCGCTGCGGTTTACATAGCGCGGTTCGGCCGCGGCAATGTGCATGGCAACGTCCTTGACCAAGCGCTGGAACTCTTCGCCGCGGGCCACGAAATCGGTTTCGCAATTGATCTCGACCAACACGCCGACCTTGCCGCCCATGTGAATGTACGATCCAACCGCGCCTTCGGCGGCCGTGCGGCCTTCTTTTTTCTTGGCCGAGGCCAAGCCGCGCTTGCGCAGCAAGTCGATGGCTTGCTCTTCATCGCCACTGGTCTCGGTCAAGGCTCCCTTGCACTCCATCATGCCCGCGCCGGTCTTTTCGCGGAGCGCCTTAACCGCGCTCGCCGTAATATCTGCCATGATCTTAAACTCTCCTTGAATTATTGCTTGCGTCGATCACCCGCCCAAAAGGGGAGGGGAACCGCATTGGTAGCATCTACTCTTACGAAAAAGCGCAGCCAAACGGAATTACCGCTTTTTCCGGCTGCGCTCGCCAAAATGTGGATCTTTCGTCTGCCTTAGTTAGCAGCAACAACCGTTTCCTCAGTGACCGGCGCCGTTTCAGTTGATTCGACCGCCGGCGGAGCAGCAACCGGAGCCTCGACCGCCGGTGCCGGAGCAACCGGGGCTTCAACCGCCGGTGCAGCCGCCTCAACCGCTGCGCTAACCGTACCTTCGACCGGAACGCCCGAGCCTTCGTCCTCTTCGCCGCCCTCAGTGCCAACTTGTTGGCCTTCGAGGATAGCGTCGGCAATGCGTGACGCGAACAGGCGAACGGCACGCAGCGCGTCGTCATTGCCCGGGATCACGTAATCAATGCCGTCCGGCGAGCAGTTGGTGTCAACCACCGCGACTACCGGGATGCCCAAGCGATTGGCTTCGGCGACAGCGATCTCTTCCTTACGGACGTCGATAATAAAGATCACATCCGGCAGCCGGTTCATGCTCTTGATACCCGAAAGGTTCTTGTCCAACCCTTCGCGTTCGCGATCCAGCTTGATGCGTTCTTTCTTCTGAAACTTTTCATAGCGGCCATCGGTCAGCATCGCTTCCAGATCTTTCAGACGGCGAATTGATTTCTGCACCGTTTGAAAGTTGGTCAGCAAGCCGCCCAACCACCGTTGATTGATGTAAAACTGGCCGGCGCGGGTCGATTCCTCGCGGATGGCATCCTGCGCCTGACGCTTGGTACCCACGAAAAGAACGGTCTTGCCCCGGTCTTCGGCGATCGTGTTCGAAACGAACTGGATCGCATCGCGGAACATGCGCTGCGTCTTTTGCAGGTCGATAATGTAAATGCCGTTGCGCTCCCCAAAGATGTATTCCTTCATCTTGGGATTCCAACGCCGCACCTGGTGGCCGAAATGTACGCCGGCCTCCAATAACTCTTTCATCGTAACCGAAGCCAAATCAGAACTCCTTTGTGAATTAGTTTAATGTACTCGCCATCGCTCAAACGCCCGGTTCCCCGGACAACCAATTACGAGTGATGACAATGGAATCGTAAATCGGTCGGCGCTGACCGCTTTGAAAAGCCGCCAGCGCCACCGATCCAGGTCCGCAAAAATTAGCGTTTCGAGAACTGGAAGCGCTTGCGCGCGCCCTTCTGTCCGTACTTCTTCCGTTCCTTGATACGCGGATCACGCGTAACCAATCCGGCATGCTTCAACGCGGGCCGAAGCTCGGCGTTGAATTCCATCAAAGCACGGGTAATACCATGGCGGATCGCACCGGCCTGTCCCGCGGGACCGCCGCCGATCACGTTGACCAAAATGTCGAACTTTCCGGTCGTTTCCGTCAATTGCAACGGCTGGCGAATAATCATCCGCAGCGTTTCATTGGGAAAGTAATTGTCAAATTCCCGGCGATTGACTTGGATCTTGCCCGCACCCGGCCGCAGGTAAACCCGTGCGGTCGAAGTCTTGCGCCGTCCCGTTCCGTAAAATTGAGTATCTGCCACGATTATTTTTGATCCTTGTTATGCAATAAAGAGGCTAATTCTGATGTAATTCTTGATATCGGGTCTCGATGACCAGAACTTCCGGCTTCTGCGCCGCATGCCGGTGATCGCCATCCGCGTAAACCTTCAATTTCTTGACCATGGCCTTGCCCAATTTATTTTTAGGCAACATGCCCTTGACGGCCAGTTCGATCACGCGTTCCGGATGCTTGTCCATTTGGTCGCGGGCCGAGATCTCGCGCAATCCACCGGGATAGAGGGTGTGATGGCGATACATCTTCTGGTCCGCCTTGGCACCCTTAAACACGGCCTGTTTGGCATTGATCACGATCACGTGGTCGCCCATGTCCATAAACGGGGTATATAAGGGACTCCGCTTACCGGACAAAACATTGGCAATCTCGGTAGCCAAACGGCCGACGGTCTGACCCGCGGCGTCCACTACAAACCATTTGCGATTCTCAGCGAGGCCGGCCCCGCTCGGGAAATGTGTCGACATACTTATCTCTCTGTGTAAAATAGCGTGCAAAACGCGAACGACTAGAATAACGAAGCGCGGAAACCCTTGTCAAGGCTTGGCAGCGCATCTTTATCCCAGTAAAGAACTTAGCGGTAATTGCGAACCGTCCACTAACCCCGGTTATTCTCCAACTGTGTCCAACTTCGATTCAACTCGGCGCGTCAATTCCGCAAGAAGGCCCAGTCGGGGTGAACCCGGCTGGGCCTCTTATTTGTTGCTAAGTCAACCACTTATGGCGTTGGCGTCGTCGGGGTTGTCGCTGGCGGTGTAGTCGACGGTAGTCCGTCGTTCCGCTTTAATTTCGGCGGATCAGCCGGGGCCGACTCGGTCGGCGTCGCCGAAGGATCGTCGGTCGGTTGCGTGCGTCGTTTCAGGGTTGGCGGGCCACCCGGAGCGCCTGGATCGCCACCTGGATCAGCACTGGAACGGGTCGCGCGCGCATTTGAAAGGCGCAAAAGGCGATTCTTTACCCGCTGAAACTCCGATGTGCTGACCACGTATTCTTCCCTATCCGGGAAACGCGCGATCAACGACATAGTCGAATCGCGGCGGTCCGGAGCCTGCGGATGGGTCGCGAACGTCTTGGCAAAGAAGCCCGGCTTTTTCTGGTTCTGCGCAGCTAATTTTTCGAACATGGTCGCCATGCCGTGCGGATCGTAACCAGACGCGTAGGCGTATTGGGCGCCTAACCGGTCGGCTTCCTCTTCGGAATCGCGGCTAAATTTGGTAAAGGCCAATGCCTCGGCAATGCCGGCCGTATTCTGCAGCACCGCGCCACCGATACCACCGGTCAGGATAATGCCTGCCAGCATGCCGTAGC
>JBDSEC010000480.1:0-15656 GCA_039920205.1 Pyrinomonadaceae bacterium | reverse complement strand
GTGGTGGCCAGCCTGTGGGAAGTAGATGACGCGGCGACTACTGAATTGATGAAGCGCTTTTACCGCGGACTGATGCAGGATAAACTTCCCGTAGCGGCAGCGTTGCGCGTGGCGCAGATCGAGATGCTTAACAAGAAACATTGGCAGTCGCCCTATTATTGGGGTGCATTCGTGCTGCAGGGCGAATGGAAATAGTGCGCTAAAGTTTTCTCGAGGCCGAACGGGAGCGGGTACGGTAAATGGAACGAGAGCTGACCGCAAATGCCTTCGCGTTGTTGATGGAACGCCTGGGCCAGGACGGAGCGGCCGGTGAACGGTACGAAGACCTCCGGCGCACTTTGACCAGATTTTTTGAGTGGCGCAGTGCGCCTTTTCCGGAAGAAGAGACGGACGAGACCTTGGATCGCATCGCGCGCAAACTAAGTGAAGGCGTCCAAATCAAACATCTAGGGGCGTATGCCCATGAAGTCGCCCGCTTGGTCTACTTGGAAGCCATCAAGCGGGTAAAGCGAAATCCACTTGAACAGTTGGACGAGATCGAACGAACGGCAATCGCGCCGCCCGATACCATCGACGAAGCGATCGAGAAAGAGGTACGGCTGGCGTGCTTGGATCAATGTCTTAGCGCTCTACCGGACGAAAACCGTGATCTGATCACCGAGTATTACCGGGACCAAAAACGGGATCGAATCGATCATCGTAAGACTCTGGCTGAACGATTGGGGTTGCGGCGCGACGCGTTGGCCAACCGCGCGCAGCGCATCCGCGACAAACTGGAACAATGCGTCAGCCGGTGCGTCAGGAAAAAATTGTCGATATGATTTCGCATTTTTGCCACTTAAGGGTGTGGAGGATTGTTCGTAGCACCGCCTTCGGGCGGAATCGTGGCCAACGGCTCGGTTAAACGGTAACGGGCACGAACCGAACGGTTCCGGCTGAAGCCGGAGCTACTAGCGCCGACCCGCATTGTCGGATTGCAAATTGGCTAATGGACGTAAACGAGAAAATTCTGATCGGTTACTTACTCGGCGAGTTGCCCGAGGGCGAGCGGTCAGCCCTCGAGGAGCGATATTTCGCCGATTCGCGGATTTTCGACCAGTTAGTTGCGGCCGAGAATAAGCTGGTGGACAAATATGCGCGCGGGCAGTTGACGGACGATCTACGGGTGAGGCTCGAACGGACGTATTTGGCCGATCCCGCGCGGCGCGATCGGGTGAAATTCGCCCAGGCCTTTGCGGAAAAGACAGGTGCGTTTCAAGCGGCCGCAGCACCTTTGCCGCGAGTTTCTTGGTTGCAGAATTTGCTAGCCGGATCGCGTAGCTTGAAACCGGCCTTCAGGTATTCGCTTGCCTTTGCCACGTTGTTGGTCGTGTTGTTCGGCGCGTGGCTTTTGGTCAACGCTTGGCGGCGCCAACGCGAGGCCGCTCAGATCCAAGCAAACACCAATCAACAAGAACGCGAGCGCGCGGATCAGTCCGAGCGGGAGCGCAAACGCGCTGAAGAGATCGCCAACGGTAACGATCCCGTCCGGCAGACTCCGCTTCCTCCGTTGGAGCCAACTCCAACTCCAAAGCCCAGTTCCGAGCCGCGTTCGGTTACGCTGGCTCTAACGATCGGCGGAGTTCGCGGCGGCGGCGGTAGCGCGACTCCGACTTTGGCGCTTGCGCCCGCAACGACTCAGGTTCGGTTGGTTTTGCGTTTGACGGATAACGACTATCCAACCTACCGGGCTACCCTGAGATCGGTCTCGAGCGCGGCCATTCTCAGCCAATTGAATGTCAAACCTAGAACTGCTGGCGCCGGTGTTACCATCATCTTCACCGTACCGGCAACAAAACTGGTCGGTGGCGACTACGTCTTAACAATCAGCGGCGTTGATCCGAACGGAGACATCGACGACCTCGGCAAGTCACTCTTCCGGGTCGACCGTAAGTAAATTTACCCACTTGCCGGGTCATCTGCTCGGCGGTCTGGAGGGTGGGGGGAAATCCTGACACCCAGGAGAAATTAGAAAGGTAAACAAAGAAGTGCGCAGCATAAGGACCTTAAAACTACGTTTCGGATGTGCGACCGTACTCTTATTTTTGCTCAGCATGATGCTTCCGCTGGGCCAATCTGCGGCCAACCGGCCGCGCGCAATCGAGGTTGTTTCGGAGTCGCTTCGAACTCCGGTTTCTTCGGGAATACCGGCCCCGTTTGCACCTGCGGCGGCCTCGTTTCGCGAAGTTTGGTTGGAGCATAACGTCCGGATGCGCGGTCACAATGGCCTGGTCATCCACTCGCACATCATCGTTACGGACCGGGTGAAGATCAAGTGCCGCGTGGAAGCCTATTTCTACGACGCCACCAATAACAAACAGATCCCCGCCGCACCGGGTTCGCCGAACAGTTCGTCGGCGGGCACCGCCGCCGTGTGGAGAGATATCAAACCCGGATTTACATCGACCGAGTATAAGGATTTTCAGATCTTCGTACCGACGACAACCTTCCATGCGCTGCCCAAGGGCTCGCATGACCTGAAAATCATAGTTTACGTCGAAAGTGAGAATCAGGTGATCGGGCGATCAGGCGAGAACGCATTCACCCTAACGCTCTGAAGATCAGAGCCCTAAGATGTGCAGAATAGGCCAAAGCGCCATACCTACGCTTTGAGACTCAGCCCCTATTGCGGTGGTCGCAGGCGGTCGCGAAGCGACCGGGGGGACGAGCCGCAGGTGCCACGGACCTCAATTTCATGCCGCTCGATCAACTAAACTCCCTAAATCATTTCTCCCGTACTTTCGTTTCGATCCTGAATGAATATCCTGTCGGCGGCTTTGGTACCAATACCCAAACCGGGTGATATTTTATTACGTGACACGAACCCGTCCGGCGGGGATAGGTGATCTCTAGCCGGTAAACCATTTCGTCGTAATCCTTGACCAAGCGTTGCTCGATCCCCGCGGGGCGTGTGCAATCGCCCGTGTTCAGGTTGTATCCCGCCAGATCGTACTTCTCGAAATCGATGTTGAGCTGGTCAAAAATTGCGGCGCACTCGGCTTTCTGATCCGGGTAACGATCGAGGCCCGCCGTGAGAAATTCCGGTTTAATAAAAACCCACTGACTTTGTCCGGTCATCGGCAAGCAACCGCGGATATCGACCTCGCTCGATTCCAAAACTTCGGGCGGGATCCCCGTCGGCTGTTTCGGGAAAAGAAACGAGTCCGCTCCCGAACGATCGATACGGTCCACCTTTACTTCCTTCACTACTAGCGTGTAGCCGTCGGGCATTTTGTCCAGAATGATCCATCCGCTGCGCCCACCACCCGCGCGGCACCCACCGTAGATATTGTTAATTATCGTTAAATATTTCTTGTCTTTATCACTACGATAGGTCCGGATACGCACATGCATATGGCAATCACCGCCGACGCTATAGCCGACCAGGGTCTGCTTGGACAGATCCAGGTCAAGGGCCTTGACGGAATCTTCACATTCTTTACGGAAAAAGAGTTTTTGCAGTTTTTCTTTGTCGTAGACACCGTCTTCGCCAATTGAACAGGGAGCGATGCCCGATCCCAAGCCCTGCATCGGAATCCCACGTTGCGATGGAACTTCGATGTAACCTTCGGGCAGTTGCGCCAAAACGGTTATTGATCCCGCCGCAACCAGGCCCATCGCAATCAGTAACAACGTTAATATCTTCTTCATAAGCTCTTGCAAATAACTTGCTTACCCGAGCTAGGCACTTGAATTGAAAGGCGCCTGGGTCCCTTACGTATTGAATTGTACATTTCAGAACGTGGTCGTCGAAAAATATTGCAGAAGGTATTCTGTGACAAATGCCAGACGCGGTTGAAGCCATCGCAGACTGGGCCGAACGGCTTCCTTTGCGCCAAAACGATCGAGATTTACTTTCGATCTGAACGGGATGGCCAGAACCGCGAATTTTTCATGAAACACACTTCAAAGCCGTGCGGCACGGAAACGTTACGCGGACCTGATCCGTAAGACCTTCTGTCCGATCGTTATCTGGGACCGGAAACATCTCACCTCCGGACTTAGCAAAAACTTCGATACGTCTATGCGAACTTGGCCACTCAAGGGTGAAGCCACAATCCGGTCTCGCTGGAAGTCAGCAGGCTGACGGCCAGCGGTAATTCCAACCGCTAGTTAGCGGCGTCAAAGCCAGCGAACCCGTCAGGCCGTTCCCGACGCGCTAAATTGGGGACGGTTCCTGGCGAAACATTCTACCAATGACATCGGCCATTGCCCGGAGGGTGAAGACGTGAATAATCCAAGCAAATCAAAGCGGCACATCGCGATCTGGATCTGTCTGTTTTTAGTGATCATCTCACTTCCTATAACACTTAATGCGGGGGAACCCGGACGTCGGAACAGTTTAGGACTCGGCGCGACTTTGGCGCCGGTCTCGCTTTTCGCTCCAGCCCCGCCCGTTGCGACATTTAAAGGCGTCACCCTTGAGCCCCATGTTCGGGTCAACGGCCACAATGGCATGCGCGTCCATGTGCATCTGCTGGTGACGGACCGCGTAAGAATTACGTGTCTAGTTGAGGCCATATTCTTCGATTCCGCCGGCAACCAGATCGAGGCCACCAAAACTGCGCTGTTCCGGACTTCAGAGGGCAAAGCCCTGATCGTGAATGAGATCATTCCCATTTTTCAATCGACCGAATATAAGGACCTCCAAATGTGGGTGCCAACTGCGACCTTCCATCGATTGCCCAGGGGCGTACATGATCTGAAGGTCAGACTACGGGTAATTAGTCGAAGCACCTTGATCGGGACTTCCAGCGATTACGCATTCACCTTGAAACTGTAATGCTCGGGCTCTCTGGCGATCGCTCCTACGCAATAATTTTCCAATAACGACGGGGTTTTCGCTGGCCAAAAATTCGTGCGATATGTTTGCCGGGTCGTGACCACTCTTTTTTAGAACGCGGGGATACTTTTCGACGCCAACCAAACACGCAAATGAGTGGGCGGCAGTTTCGCCGGTGGCGAAACGATCGAGATCTATTTTCGATTTGATCGAAAAGGCCACAACCGCCAACAGATCATGCAACACCCTTCAGTTCCGTGCGGGGCAGAAATGCAGCGCGGATCGAATCCCTGAATGAGGCAGGAGGAATTAAATCGATGATGAAGAATTACACCAAAGCACTGTTGTTTGTGCTTGGCGGTCTGTTGCTGATCGGATCCGCAGCGGGCACGGCTCAGGCACAGCGATTCCCCTACGGCGGACGCGAACGGCCTACCTACGTATCTGGATCCATCCGCTGGAAAAAAGACCTGGGGATCATTCCGATGGGACCCGGCAACAAGCAAGCGGCACCGGTGCCCTGCGGACAATTTTTTGTCGCCGGGACCGAGCCCGCTTCGGGCAAATCGATCGCTTATACCACGAATCCCTTTGCCTTCTCCGAGGAAGGGGATTACTACGTTTGCCGATACGCGATGAAGGCGCCAGCAAATAAAACAATGTACATGATACCCGGCATGGGCGGCGTCTTGCTGCTGCCGAAAATGGATACCAGTGCCTTCTATTGGACTGACCCTTGGATCGGCGGCAACCGCAACAAGCCACCGGCCGGCGCGTTTCGTACCTTTACCGGATTTACCTACGTAACGCTGAGCACGCGACGCCCACGTGGGGTTGCGAATTTTGAAATGATCTACGGCCGCAGCGACGACCCACGATAGATTTCAATGATCCCGAGCACCCGACCCCTGTTTTCACCAATCGCATGTCAATCTTATTTGGAGGAAAAGTTATGAATTCATTTAGCAAGCGCGGCATCTCCGCACGGACCTTCACTCTCGGCGTTGGTTTGGCCGTGATCTTGATGTTTGCCGCGATCAGCCCGGCATTTGGACAGCGTGGTTCCGAGGATCGAGACGATCCGTTGGCGCTCAAGTCGGACACCCTGCCCCTAAAGGTCACGGATGCTTTGGATGGCACGGCTACCGAACTATTCTATTCATTCCCGGCGCGCGCCGGTAAGTGGACATTGACCTTTGATGTAAAAGCGGCCGGCACGAATTCCGGAGCTTACTTCGATGTCTTTGGCCCGAATTCGAAGGCGCTCCTTTCCAATGCACTGGTACAAGGGATCGATAGCGGTAGCGACCGCGTTGTCAAGACCTTGCAGATCAGCAAGCAGCAGACCATTTTGATTCGGGTCACCGGGATCCGCTACGGCGACAGTGGCGGCGAAGGAACGTTTGCGTTCACCTTGGCCCCGCCCCCTAAACCGGTGGCGAAAGGTAAGGCCGGAAAAGCTGCTCAGTGATCGGGTGATAGTACCCGGTGAGTGTTTTGGATTGGCTGCTGAGATTTTTCAATTTGGTTTGATTTTTTTACGACGGCGCGGAAACGCGCCGTCTTTTTTGTCAGCCAAATTAATTCGCCAGTTCCACATTGTTGTGGTCCAGGGTGATCGTGGTTACACCGGCCGTTACTTTAATGAATTCATTCCAGATGGCTAGACCAGTACGGGTTTTCGTAACCGCCACTACCTTGTATGCGCCGGCGGGAACGGTAGCGAACTGTGCCTGTCCCGCTTCGTTGGTGGTTACCCGGGCGATAATGTGCGGTTCGATCGCCGCGCGGGCAGCCTTGGAGAACTCCGCATGTTCGGCGTCGGGATAGACCCGATAGACCGCGTAACTATGAAGCTCGTCCAAACCTGATTCACCGTGCAAACCCGCTTTGCTTAGGATCGTGGAAAGGTCTTGATCCAGCAGCAAGACCTCGAGGCTAGCGACCGGAACGGTCTCGCCGATACCGTAGCGTAGCGAGGCCTTGACTGTCGGAGTCGCGATCGAAGTATCGCGCGGTTCGGGCGGGGCTTCGATCTTTTCTATGGTTCCGATCGGTACCTTGGGACGCGGCTGCTGGGCCGCGACCGATCCGGCTAACGTAAAGGCTAACGTCAGCGTGGCCATACTTGTCGCAAACCATTTCATACTATTCATAATTGCAGATTCCCACTTCTTGTGGCCATTTCCGAACGCGGTCGGGTCGCATCGTTTGCAGGTTAGCTGTTCAGATGCAGAATAACCGCTTCGCGTTACCCTCGTTCCCAATTTGACGTCACGTGTTATACTTCGCGCGCTCTCCTAGCAACAGTTTAACCGACCGGAACAATAAAGTATGAGCACACCGATAGATGGGTCAACGACCGAACCCGACCATTTCGCGCAGGGCGGCGAATTATTCGGACATCCGCGCGGACTGGTAACTCTCTTTTTTACCGAGATGTGGGAGCGCTTTAGTTTCTATGGGCTCCGCGCACTGTTGATGCTTTATATGACGGCGCCGTTGATCGCGGACGCGGGCAACCCCAATCCGGGATTGGGTTTCGATCCAAAGAAGGCGGCCCTAATCTATAGCCTTTACGCGTCGTCCGTTTATGCGACACCATTGATCGGCGGCTGGATCGCCGACCGGTTCCTCGGGGCGCGCCGCGCGACCTTGATCGGCGGCATCATTATCGCCTGCGGCCATTTCACCATGGCGGTGCCATCACTTTATACCTTTTACGCCGGGTTGATCTTGGTGGCATCGGGCACGGGATTTCTTAAGTCGAACATCAGCACGATGGTGGGGGATCTGTACAAGCCGGGTGATCCGCGCCGCGATGCGGGATTCTCGATCTTCTATATGGGGATCAACTTGGGTGCGTTTTTGGCGCCCATCCTGTGCGGCCTGTTGGGCCAAAAATTCAATTGGCATTATGGATTTGGCTTGGCCGGCTTCGGCATGCTGCTCGGGTTGTTGCAATACACCATCTTCGGCAAAAGCATCCAGCATGTCGGATTAGCGCCGAAGGATCGGCCCAAACCGGCACAGGTAGACGTAAAGAAACCGTTCAGCATCGGTTATGTGGTCGCGCTGCTAGTTTTGGTCCTGATCTCGGTCGGCATTGTTCTCTGGTTAGGCATTAACTTCATGATGCCGGTCATTTTGCTGGCCGGTATGGTCGCCGTACTGCTGACGGGCATGCAAGATGGATTGAGCGCTAACGAGTGGCGGCGATTGGCCATGATCGCGGTGCTGTTTCTTTTCGCCTGTCTCTTCTGGGCCGGATTCGAACAAGGCGCGACCAGTCTTACGCTCTTCGCGGACCGACTGACCAACATGCCGGTCCTGTTTGGCTGGACCATGCCGTCGTCGTGGTTCCAGTCGATAAATTCGATCTTTATTATTGCCCTGGCTCCGGTCTTCTCGATCATTTGGACCGCCATGGGCCGGCGGCAGCCTTCGGATCCGATCAAGTTCGCTCTGGGATTGCTGTTCCTAGGGTTTGGCTTTTTGGTCGTGGCCTATGCCGCTTCATTGGTGTCGGCCGGCAAGGTTGGTCCGGGCTGGTTGATCGCGGTCTATTTTTTCCACACTATTGGTGAACTTTGTTTAAGCCCGGTAGGATTGAGCACGATGACCAAATTGGCGCCGGTTAAGATGGTCGGGTTGATGATGGGGGTCTGGTTCGTGTCGATCTCGATGGGCAACTACGTTGCGGGCCAGATCGGCGGCGAGTTCGTCCCGACCGAGGCCGTGCTGGTCGGATTGTTCAGCAAGGTAGCGCTGACCGTTATCGGCGGGGCGATCGTGCTGGCAGTGCTGTCGCCTTTTATTAACAAGTTCGCGGCACAACGTACCGAGGAAGGGCCCTAGCTTTTATTACTAACCAGAAAGAAAGGGCGGGCCGTGAATTAACGCGGCCCGCCCATTTTCATTTGCCCAAACTTTTTAGAGATTCGCCAAAACAAAGTCCGTCATCATTTGCCGCATCTGTCGGACCAGCAACGGATCGACCACGGGGTGCCTTTGTTTCGGATAGGGCATGAATTGGAACTGCTTGTTCGCCTGTTGCAGGGCGTACATGAACTGGATCGTGTTCGCCATATGAACGTTGTCGTCGATCGCACCGTGGATCAGCAACAATTTGCTGTTCATATTCTTGGCCGCCAACGTCACCGAGGTCTTCTTGTACCCCTCGGGATTATTGGCCGGCGTCAGCATGTAACGTTCGGTATAGATCGAATCGTAATTGGCCCAGTCGGAAACCGTTCCGCCGGCGATGCCGACCTTGAACAAATTGCTGTGCGTCAGGGCATAGCTGGTCATGAATCCGCCGTAGCTCCAACCCCAAATGCCGATGCGGCTGCCGTCCACATACGGCAGACTCTTTAGGTATCCGACGCCGTCTTCCAGATCGCGCAGTTCCCCTTCGCCCAGATTCTTGTAGGCGGTCCAGGTCGAGACCGCACCCTTACCGCTGGCCGAACGGTTGTCGCACACCCAAATGATGTAGCCTTTTTGTGCCAGCATCTGGTGCCACATATAGACGTCGCGCCCCCACGAATTGCGCACGGTCTGCGAGTGCGGGCCGCTGTAGGTAAAGCTCAGCACGGGATATTTCTTGGTCGGATCGAAATCGGGCGGCTTGATCATCACCGCTTCCATTTCGAAACCGTCGCGGGTTTTGACCTGCATGAATTCGGGTTTGCCCAACTTGTACTGGGCCAACGCTTCGACCTTATTTTCGGCGATCACGCGCGCCAGCGACCCGTCAGCTTTGTACAGCCGCACTTGCGTGGGCGTGTTGATGTCGCTCCAGCTATCAATGAACATCGTCGCCGCGCCATTGAAGTTGATGTTGTGATTGCCCTCGGTTTGGGTCAGACGGGTCAGGCCGGTGCCATCTAGCTTAATCCGGTAACCATGTTCGGCGATCGGGCTGTGCTCGCTGCCGCTAAAATAGATAAAGCCGTTGGCTTCATCGACAACATCGATGTCGCGGACTTCCCACTTTCCGTCGGTGATCTGTTTGAGCAGCTTCCCCTCGGCTGAGTAGTGATAGATGTGCATGTAGCCGTTGCGTTCGCTGCGCCAGAGCAACGAACCATCTTTTAGCCAGTTCCAATTGTCACCCGCTTCGACCCAGGCCTGGGTCTTTTCGGTAAAGAGCGTGGTCGGTTTGCCGTCCGTCGGCGATGCCGCATTCAGGTCCAGCCACGTCTGTTCACGATTCTGAATATGAAAGACAATCCGTTTGCTGTCTGGCGCCCAAGTCACGCGGACCACCAGCATGTCTTCCGGCTTGTACTTGGCCGTATCCACCCACTTTGTCGCCCCGCCCGCCACACTGGCAACGCCAAGTTTTACGATCGGGTTCGGATCGCCGGCCAACGGGTAGGGCGAGTCTTCCAGCTTCTGCTCGCGGGGAATGTGGTCGACCACGGGGAATTTCTTCACCGGCGATTCGTCAGTGCGCAAATAAGTAAGGTATTTGGAATCGGGACTCCACCAGTAACCGCGCTTGTTGCCGCGGCCGTAGAGTTCCTCTTCGTAAACCCAATCCAAAATGCCGTTCAGGAAATTGTCGTTGACGTCATTGGTCAGCGCGGTTTCCTTGCCGCTGCGCAGTTCGACCACGAACAGATTCTGCTTGCGCACAAAGCTGGCCCACTTGCCGTCCGGACTAAAATCTTCTTCCATCTCTTCGTCGGCATTGTTGGTCAGGCGCGAAGCCGTGTCGGAACTAATGTCGTAAAGATAAAGGTCGTCATTTACGTTCAGCAAGACCGCGTTCATGGCGGCGTCAAAGGTGTAACCCGGCTGATGCGACAACGTGGCAGCGATTTCCGCGGTGATCCCGGTAGCCTTCACCAGCGACGCTTCCATCTTGGCCGCGTCAAAGAACGCAGTGCTCTCGCCCGTCGCCGCGTTGACCTTCATCAGATCGAACTTACGCTTCGCGCGATCGATCAGTTTGGGAAGCAAGTAAAAGTTGCCATCCGGCGTCCACTGCAGGCCGGCAGGCGCCGAACCGTTAAAATTAACTTTGGTAGCGGGATCGAAGATCGTGTCGACCGACAGCATTTTGTCCTGCGCCAGCGCCGAACCGGCGGAAAGAGCAAAGAGAACGGTAACAATAAGCAGAAATATAGAGCGACGTATCATAGTTGGGTACCTGTTGGCAGAGTTGTAGAATTCGGGTCTCAAACAGATTCTAAGTTAGCAAACATTAGGCGGGCGGCAAAGTGGTGTCGGAACTACGGCGAGGGGTCGGACCGTTTTGCTTGACGAGAGGCGACTGGTTACAATACGGTGGAGCAAATCGCAGGAAAGCACTTATGGCGCTTCCGACACCACCGGTTTACATTTCTGCTGAAGAGTATTTGCGAGTTGAGCGAGAGGCCGACTTCAAAAGCGAATACGTGGACGGTCGGATCTATGCAATGTCCGGCGGTTCGCCGGCCCACCAGACCATCGCGTTCAACCTGACGGGCGAACTATATTCACAATTGCGCGACGCTCCCTGCCGAGGATTCACCAGCGATGCAAAGGTGCGCACTCCGACTGACAATCTTTACACGTATCCGGACCTAACCGTAGTTTGCGGCGAGCCGGTATATGCCGACGCAAAGGGCGATGTGCTTGATAACCCGGTCCTCATCGTCGAGATATTGTCGCCAACAACCGAAGCATTTGACCGTGGGAGGAAGTTCGCCCGCTATCAAGAGATCGTTACACTGACTGATTACGTACTGATCGCGCAAAACGAACCTCGCGTTGAGCACTTTGTTCGTCAACCTGACGGCTCCTGGAACCTGCGTCCCTATACCGGGCTCGAGGCTTCGGTATCCATTACTTCGATCAACTGCTCGTTATTATTAGCGAGAATCTATGATCGGGTCGAATTTGCTTCTCTGACAGGCCTCAGGCTCGAATAGAGTTGGTCCCAGGTCATTCCGCGCTCGATTTTCTGTTAGGTCACGTTGGACTTTCACGCCGGAATCGTTTAAATAATCACGCCATCAAATTCGGCCCGAACCGATTCGGTCCGCACGCCCATCGGCATTCTGAAGGAGAATTAATGAGTTCCCTGCCCATCATCATTGGCGCGCTATGTGTCATCGCCATTGCCTATCGCTACTATTCGGCTTTCATTGCCGCCAAGGTGATGATGCTTGACGATACGCGGCCGGTGCCGTCCCAGACGATGTATGACGGGCAGAATTACTACCCGACCAATAAGTGGGTTCTGTTCGGGCATCACTTCGCCGCCATTTCCGGTGCGGGGCCATTGGTAGGTCCGGTGTTGGCGGCGCAGTTCGGATTTCTACCGGGATTGCTGTGGTTAGTGATCGGCGTATGCCTGGGCGGCGCGGTGCACGATTTCGTGATACTGATCGCCAGCGTCCGCCGGGGCGGAAAATCCTTGGCCGAGATCGCGCGCACCGAGATCAGTCCCCTGTCCGGACTGGTCGCCGGCATTGCGATCCTATTTGTGGTTGTGATCGCCTTGGCCGGATTGGGCTTGGTCGTGGTCAATGCCTTGGCCGAATCGGCCTGGGGAACGTTCACGGTGGGTTTCACGATCCCGCTGGCGCTGCTGATGGGTCTTTACATGTACAAGATCCGCCCCGGTAAGATCGCCGAGGCCAGCGCGATCGGCGTCGTCTTGCTGCTGGGCGCCGTCTGGTTGGGCGGTCGAATTCACGCGTCACCGTTTGCTTCGGTCTTTACTCTTTCAAATAAGACGCTGATCATCTGCATGGCGGCGTATGGGTTTATCGCGTCGGTTTTGCCGGTCTGGATGTTGCTCTGCCCGCGCGACTATCTGTCGTCCTATTTGAAGATCGGAACGGTAGCGTTCTTGATCATCGGCGTGATCATCGTGGCGCCGCATCTACAGATGCCGGCTTTTACGCCGTTCGTGGCGGGCGGCGGTCCGATCATTCCGGGCAAGGTCTATCCGTTCGTCTTCATCACCATTGCGTGCGGTGCGATCAGCGGGTTTCACGCGCTGGTGTCGTCGGGCACGACGCCCAAAATGATCGCCAAGGAATCCGACACGCGGATGATCGGCTACGGCAGCATGCTGATGGAAGGCGTAGTCGGTATCGTAGCGTTGATCGCCGCGACCTCGCTTTTCCCCGGCGACTACTTTGCCATCAACACGCCACAGAAAAGCGACGCGCAAAAAGCCGCCTACACCCGAATGGTGGACGAGCATGGTGCGGGTTCGGGATTCGACCTGCAACCGAAAGAGATCAAACAGCTAGAGGCCGATTCGGGCGAAAAGAATTTGACCGGACGCACCGGGGGCGCCGTGACCTTGGCCCTAGGCATTGCGAAAATATTCAACGCTATTCCCGGCCTCAGCGGATTGATGAAGTATTGGTATCACTTCGCCATCATGTTCGAGGCTTTGTTTATCTTAACCACCATCGACACCGGCACCCGTGTCGGGCGATTCCTGGTCGGCGAATTCGGCGGGCGTTTTTATCACAAATTGGCGCAACCGGATTGGCTGCCTGGATCTCTTCTTACTACCGCACTGGTAGTAGTCGCCTGGGCGGCGTTCATCTGGACGGGCTCGGTCGCCACCATCTGGCCCATGTTCGGCATAGCAAATCAATTGTTGGCGTCGGTGGCGCTTTGTGTCGCGACGACCGTCATCATCAACATGGGCAAGGCCAAGTATTGCTGGATCACGATCGTGCCGCTGTCGTTCGTGGCGACCACGACGTTGGTCGCGGGCTGGCGCTCGATCTGGGACAATTTCCTTCCTCTGTCGCAACGTCCCGAGACCGCCGCGCAGGGAACGATCAACGTCGCGCTGACGGCGATCTTGATGCTAGCGGCCATCATCATCTTGATCGATTCCATTCGTCAGTGGACCCGCGGGCGCAAAACGTCGGCGCCCATCCATCCCGAACCTGCGTTGCCGGAGATGGTTTGATCGAAACGCAGATTTCGAATTGAACCATTGAATTGATGTGATATTGCCCGTTGTGATTGGTCCGAGTCGTGCAACTGGCGGCCTCGATCGCACATCGTAGAAAGAGATAATCCTTTTGCGCCTGGCCGAAGTTAGACCATGAGATACATTTACCCACTTCTGTTTTTAGTCCTTGGAATTGCGCCCCAGGTATCCGCCCAAAGCAAAACCGACCGCGAGCTTAGTAAACTTTCAGGCTATGTTAGATCTGTGACTGAATACACTGCCGAGGTCGTGTTAACCAATGGGGTTCCCACCGCACAGAAACGGGAATTCTCATCCGACGAAACTTTTGATGTAAGCGGGAAACAACTCTCGGACTCGTTCTCTTTGGGCGAGGTAAATGCGATCGAGCTGAAACAATACGACCAGAACGGACGTTTGGTGGAAATCACCCGGAAGAATCTCGCCAGCACCTATCTTATCCCGCGTAAGGTTCTTAAGTACGATGAAAATGATCGGGTGATCGAGGAGATCGGATACAGTCAGGGTGGAACGGTACTCGGCAAGAATATCTACAAATATGATTCGTTCGGAAATAGAATCGAGGAGACCTCCGAGAGTGCGACGCCGCAGAGTCTCTATTACAACAATTACCTTACCCGAATGCGGTACGACGAACGAAACCGAATGGTGGAGCGATCTACCTACAAGCGGGTTGGTGCCCAATGGCTGCCCGAAGATTTCCGGGTCGGATTTTACAAACAACTGTACCTATACGACGCGGTTGGCCGCCGGATCGGAGAGACACTGATCGGCTCGAATGAACAACTTTATCGGACGACGATATCAGAGTTCGATTTTGTTGGGCAAGAGATCGAATCTACCGTATTCAATGCCGACGGTACGGTCAAAGAACGTACAAAGTACAGCTACGACGACTTTGACCGTCTCGGCAACTGGACCAAGCAGAGGCAATATTGGTGGGTTACTAGCGACGGCAAGTCATTTTACGATGCGAAAAACTTCACCTATCGCACCATCGAGTATTTTTCTGCCGCTGAAGTCGCATCATATAAAAAGGGCGCAACAGCGCCGCCGAAGACTGACGAAGTCTTGCGGAACACTGAAAGCGATGAATATTTAGTTTATGACGCGCTATTGGCGGATTGGCTCGGCACGGACGGACCGTTGCGCATAGTCCTTGGCCGATTTACCAAAGACAGAATAATGGATGAAGATTCGGTTGACTCGGCGAAACCGATCGGCGACGTATCGAAAGAAACATCCAACGATTATGGGCAAAAGAACCGGCGGAGAACTTACGAGCTTCTAAAGGATCTTTTCCCTCATCCCGAGAAGATCATCCTGATCAACGATTCGGAGACGAACGAGCTCTTCTCCGATCGCACTGAAGGTTGGAAATTATTCTACGTGAGGTACCCGAATTCTCAAGGCATGACCACGCTATCTCGAGTGGGTTTCGATTCAAACAAGACCGAAGCGGTCGTTTACTTCGGGACGCAAAGTGATTGGCTGGCCGGCGCGGGTTATCAGGTGATCTTGCGGAAGACGGAAGGCATCTGGAAAATTGCGTCGCGGCGAATGCTGTGGATCTCCTAGGTCGGACCCGAGGGCCGCGGAGGAACAGACGCTAATTAAAGAAACACAGAACCCATTTTGCCAATAGTTCCCATTGGCGATAACCCACCGAAACATAGGCATTTCCACCCCCTTCTTCGTTGTCCATTATCCATTATCCATGGTCCATTGTTTTTCCTCTTTTCTTTTGCTAACGTCATAAGTTTGGTATTGATGACGAAAACCGCACTATTAAGGAAGGGTTATTTAACATGGCTAAGGATGTTTTTATTCTCGGGGGGAAACGTACCCCGATGGGCGAATATGTTGGCGTTT
>JBDSEC010000479.1:0-4008 GCA_039920205.1 Pyrinomonadaceae bacterium | reverse complement strand
GGCGAAGGGAAGCGGTAAGTCTTCGAACTTATTGATGGGCAATTTCGCGCGAAGCAGATCTTCCAGCCGCGCATTTGATTGTAAACCCAGCTTGGACAGCGTCATGCGGCCTACGTCACGCCAACGCAAAGATGTTCCAAGTTCGGTGATCTCTTCCACCGAAAGGCCCGCGGCAATGGCCCCACCTACGATCGCGCCCGCCGAAACGCCGGCCACCATATCGACGGGGATGCCGTGTTCACGGAAAACGCGCAGTACGCCGATGTGGGCCAAGCCGCGCGCGGCTCCGCCAGAAAGCGCCAATCCGATCAAGGGACGTGATTGCATAAACTAGCCAGATTCAAACATAGTTCAGGCCAGTAACGACGGCAAGTCGCTACTGGCCTGATTACCGGGTAAAAACGCAGATGGCTATCTCGTTTGCAACGTGAACGCCGGCGGCAGATCCGTCGTCGTGCCGAAATACCGGGAAGCCAGAGATCCGGAAGCCGAACTCGAATAGTAGAAGGCTCCGTCAAGACCTGGCCGCCAAACCGCGATGTCGGTCTTTCCGTCACCGTCATAATCACCCGGGGCCGGGCGGTCCAGATTGCCAATACCGAACGTGGCCGCCTTGAAGGCGCCGTTCGAACTCTGCAGCCAATACCAGGCCGCGTTCGAGCCCGGTCCAATGCCCCGCCAGACGGTAAAATCCGTTTTGTGGTCGCCGTCAAAATCGGCCGGGATCACATAATCCGTGTTGAAATCGCCGAAGTTAGCCGCCATCAATGGTCCGCCGCCGCTAGGTAAGACAAAGAAGGTGTTCGCGGGCGAACCAGTGGTTCGGTAAACCGCGATATCCGCCTTGCCATCGCCGTCAAAGTCGCCGCGAATACCAACATCGATCGCGCTCAGTCCAAACTGAACCGCGGTGAAACCAAGCGAACTTCGCAGAATGTAAAAGACCAAATTGGCGCCCACCGGCCGTACTACCGCCGGATCGGCCTTACCGTCTCCGTCGTAGTCCTGCGTTATGCGGGGATCATCACCGGACTGTCCAAATTGGGTGGTACTGTAAAAAGTGGCGTTCGAAGTCTTCAAAATGTGGAATGTGCCGTTCCGAAAGATCGCCACATCCCACTTTCCGTCGCCGTCGTAATCGCCCGGAACCACGGTGTCGCTAGGTAGCCCCCAATTAGCGCTGTTATAACCATTCGGGCCGATGAAGTACCAATACAAATTTCCGCTAACGTTGCGCGTTAGGGAGAAATCCGTTTTCCCATCTCCATCGAAATCAAGGACTGCGTTATTTGGCGTCAGAGCCGTATTAATCTCCAACGTCCATCCACCGGCTATGCTGCCCCCGATCCCCGTAACGAAGTCACGCGTGTACAATTTCCAGGTCCCATTCGGGTTCGTACCCGCAAATGTTGACGTGAGCGTCGCGTTCCCGCTCGGCAACGGGACGTTGTAATTGTTCAGCGGCCCCGGTGCTGGATATGAACCGCCCGCCTGGTATGCCGGTGAATAGGTTCCGGTCATCCAGGAACCGCCCGTTCCTATCCGGTTATAAGCGGCATCGCTGATCGTATAGGTAACGTTCGACATCGGGCTAAAACCAGCACCGTTTTGCAGTTGCAACGCGGCGCCCGTCGGTCCGACGAGAACCAATCCGACATCGCCGGGAAAACCATGCGAGAAATTGTTGATATTCACCTTTATGCTTCCCAGAACTGCCGGGACCGTGCCGCTCAAACCCGAAACCACGATCGGCGAAGGATAAACGGAACCGTTGTTTGGCCCCGTATCGGCCCAAATTATGGGGGCGGTGTTGGAAAAAGTTGCATGCGTCGATTCCGGCTGTTTCGTCTGTGCGGATACCTTTCTCACCGGCACCGCGCTCACCGTCAATGCGAAGATCAAGACCAGGTAGGATATGCGGTTACACGCCCGGTTGATCCGAACGAAAAAGTGTTGGCGATTCGATCTGTACATATCGTCTCCTTCCGACGTCAGTGCCGGGCAAAAATGCCACGGCCGCAACCGTCGAAGCGGCGTATTGCGCCTTTTAGACGGCAATGGACCCGTTGTCTGACCACCATCATTACAGTGCGTTTATCGGGATCCGATACTCGAGCAAGTTCTTTGGACCTAGTTTTCTGTTTTCGAACTGTGGTCCCGTTGGTCCATTGGCCACAATCTACGCCCAGGGACGTCAGGAATCAACAAAATTGCGGAATTGGAGGCCCGAAATGGAAAGCGTCGTCGGTTTGATTTGTGAGGTTATTCTGCAGATTAACGAACGGTGGATCGGTCCGATCAGACCTGGCTAAGAACTACGATCTCGGATCGCTCCCGGGCGCTTTCCAGAAACGCGTCGATATCGAGGGCGATCTTGGTTTCGGTCAACGTGCGATTTATCTCTGGTTCCGCCTGTTCGAACGTAGGAACAATGCGGTTCGGATAGAGTTTGCGAAAACGAATCACATACGTATCTGCGTAATACTCTTTTTCATCTTGTGGAGTGATCACCACGAAGGCGCGAAACCGAAAGTCGACGTACTTTTTCGTCGCCACACGTTTTTCGATGATACGGCGAAAATTCTCATCGGCCGTGTTGGCAAATCCGACCAGATTCAATCGTTGGACAAAATCGTTGGCGGGAAAGTGACGCACGAGTTCGCGGATCTCGTCGTCGATCTCTTTTTCGGTGGGCGCGATGCTGGGAAGCTTTTCCGCCTCTTGCGCGATCAATCGTTGATCGATCACGGCCCGCAACGCACGATTAAGATTTTCCGAGCTGGGATTTTGTAATGGGACATCCGGTTCTAACGCCAACTGCCAAAGCAGGTCCGAATAGGTGATCAGATCGGTATTGACGCCGCTATTGACGGTCGCGACCATCTTGTCCACGACCTCTTGGGCGGAGGCGGTGGACGCGAAAGCCAGGCACAACGCGAAGGCCAACAAACCCATTTTCAAGATTTTGGAGATCTGATTCATGTCTCGATGCCTGGCGATTCGGTCTGCCAATAATGATGGTTGCGCAATTTGCCGTAAACGGCAAGTGGCGATTGAGTTTCCGGCGTAATCCCTCCCGTTACCCTTCGCGATCAGGATAGGAAAACGGAATATCTCCGCCGGGAGCGCGGGCGACCCGCCCGCAGCGTGCCGAGCCACGATCATTGGAGAAAGCTTCCAACTTGGATCGAAGGATTTCAGGTAACTTGCACCATCCCAACCAGCGTGGGGGGTGCCGGCGCTCGCGGCGTAAGCCCGTGCTCCCGACCTAAGCCAGCTGGTTACCTTTCACGACCATGATTCTCGCCTCCTGGGTTCTTTCCCTTTGCGCGGTTTCGGCTTAAGATGCGCTCTATGCCGATCTACGATATCAGCGTCTCGATCCGGGCCGAAACACCCACCTTCCCGGGTGATCCGGCGGTCCGTATCGACCAGTTCTCGGAGATGCAAGCGGGTGCCGATGCGAATGTGACAGGCCTATGTTTTGGCGCGCACACCGCGACCCACGTAGATGCACCTGCCCATTTTATCCAAGGGGCCGCGACGGTGGCGGCGATGCCCTTGGATGCGTTGATCGGTCCGGCGCTGGTGGTCGAGGTTCCCGCAGACGCCGACGCGGTGACACTGGAATTGATCGACCGGACGGACCTGACGGGGGTTTCGCGGGTGCTCTTCAAATCGCGCAATTCGGAATTTTGGGCTACGCCCGAAGCAGGGTTTCGCGAGGACTTTGTTTACATCGAGCCCGAGGCCGCCCGCGCGTTGGTCGTGCACGGCATGCGCTTGGTCGGGATCGATTATCTTTCGGTCGAGAAATTTCGTTGCGGCGGCTACGCCACTCATTTGGCTTTTCTGGAACACGGTGTGGTGATCGTCGAGGGGTTAGACCTGCGGGGCATTACGCCCGGTAAATACGAATTGCTGTGTCTTCCCTTAAAACTCGAGGGCGGGACCGGTGACGGTGCTCCCGCGCGCGCCGTTTTGCGTACGCTTGATTGATGCGACCGA
>JBDSEC010000478.1:0-3445 GCA_039920205.1 Pyrinomonadaceae bacterium | reverse complement strand
GGGTCCAGCAAAAGACGGCGCGCATCCTAAAGGATTACCGTCTATATGCCGGTGAAGCCGCGGCCATGATATCAACCGACGCGAGCTATCAAGCCCAGTCTATTCGCACCGAGATCAACCAAACGCTGGGTCGCAACCGGAGAAACCTAACCCGCAATACAGGTCGCGAAAATGGTGCGCTGGATCGGATCGGCCGGCTGTTAGTACAACCTTAAGCGCCGTGAACTACCCGTTACGGTTCGGCCCCAAAGCCGCGGGCGACCCGACCAATATCGCTAACCCGCCAATAAATGGCGGCAACTAGGGGCTTAAGGCATGAGCCGCGGGCGCCTAAGCAAATGCGAACTGGACGGGAAGCCGTTCCGGTTAAAAAACTCAAACCGGCCACCAGAAGAAATTTCGGTGGCCAGTTTGGTTTCTACGCTCGCCGGCGATTTACGATCAACGATGCGATCAAAAATACCAGGATCACGATCCCGCTGATCAGCGGCGGGGGCACCCGATAGGCAAACGCGAGCCCGATGAAACCGATCACCCAGATCACGTTCAACCAGGTCACCTTCTTCATCAGTGCGGGAGAGCTCTCGGGCGCCGACGCCACCACCAGATTTATCACGGCCAAGGCGGCAACCAGAATACTAAAAGTGAACGACTGATCGGCAAATATATCGTACCAGGAAGGCTTCATCCCCAACCCTAGATCGATATGGAATCCGCGCATGGCGTTAACCACCGATGTCTCTTCCGCGCCCGAACTCGGTCCAAATTGAACTATCGTGTGGAAGATCGCCATCAATAACATTAGCCAGGCCGCGACCGTGAATAGCCGCTGACCCTTTTTCCAGATCACCGCCATCTCAATTTTCCTCCGCCGGCGGCATCTCGCCGCGCGATTTGGCGATCACGGCAGCGCGACCGCCCCGAAATTTTTGCACGAAATTCATCCCCAGGGTCATAACGTCCAAAAAGGCCATTTTCGCATTGCGGCGACCGGCAAAGACATTAAGAACATAGGCCCAGCCCATACCATAACCCTGGCGCGCCTTGGCTGCGCCCTCGCCCCAGCGTTCCCAACCCGAAGCGGTCAATTCCACGCGCGTGCCGTTCGCTTCGGGGATAAATTCCAGCTCGACGTCTTGCGCGTTTTCGAATTCCCGCGATGGATGCCACTTGAACTTTACGCGTGACGGCGGTTCCCAGGTCTCGACCAGGCCCCATTGAAATCTGCGTCCATCCGTGTGCTCTTCGAATATACGCCCCCCCAGTCGGGCCTCAAAAACGATCTGTGTTACCTCGGGACCGCCGATCGAGAAGGTTTTTGACGGCCACCATTCGGCAAAGCCGGTCGTAAACTTTTCGAACGCGGCTTCCGGTTGCAGATCAACCGTCACGGAACGCAGGATCGGCGGCAGCGCCTGGGACTTCATCGGGATCTTCCTTTCGCCTTCGGGGTGGCGTCGTCGCCGGCAAACGCGTTCAATACATCGTTCCACATAGATTCGACATACTTACGCAGCTCCGCAACGCCGCGGCGATTGGCGCGATAATAGTTACGCGTGCCGTCCCGGCGGCTGGTGACCAGGCGCGCCTCGCGCAAAACGCGCAAATGTTGCGAAGCGGCCGGCTGCGAAATACGCGCGGCGATGGCCAACTCACCGACCGTGTGGTCTTTACGGCGAAGCCGGTCAAACAGCTTGCGCCGCGTCGGATCCGCCAATGCCGTAAGCGTCTTTGAATAAGTCATAGCTTATATAAGCACGCGCGCATAGAGTTGTCAATCGGTTTGTCGGGGGGCGGCTCTTAGTGGTTCCTCCTCGCCCTCGCAGAACCCAGTTGGGCCATCAAGTAAAACCGGTCCGACCGGTCATCGGGTCCGGGAGTAAATGAGCAAAGTTTTCCGACTATCCACCCTCGCCGTACGTCTAAGCCAACGGTTGCCATCCAAAAGTTCAAATTTGCACGACGAGATTGTCATTTAAAAAGGCCCTTAAGGTCATATTTAGTGATTTTCGTTAAGAATTTGCCGACCAGACCGGTGGGTGTAAAAAGTTGTTGTTCGTTGGCCGTGCTTTGAGGTAAACTCTCGGAGTTGAATATTTTTGGTGAATTGCCCACCTCTTGAGCCAGCGCGAATAATTTCTCGGGATTGATCTTGGTGGCGTGCGGTCACGATCGGTGAACGGTTGTAGCGCGCGTTATTCATTTTTGTTTCGCACTTTTCTAGCCCGCATCCATTACGGATGCATTGATATCCTCGGTACAGAATACTAGCCGCGGTTTTCCGCGTTAGGGAGAGAAATCGCATGAGTCCACGAATACCTGCTCTTGTTCAAAGACTGGCGCCGATGATGGCCATCGCGTTGCTGGTCGTTGGCGCCGCAAATCTGGTAAAGGCACAAACGTTACCAACTGACGCTCCCATTTTATTGAGCGAGATCGGCAGCACTCGCGCCTTCGTGCCGCGCTTGCGAACCAAACAAGCCCCGCTCGCTCCCGTCGTGGTTCAGCCGGGCGACGATTCGCGCGTAACCCTTTACGCGGTAAATATGGAGTTGCTCAAGGGCGAGGGCGCAACTGCTTTCCGGGCGTTTGTTGAAGACGCCAACCGGCGGCAAGTCTATGTCACGGTGGAATCGGTCAAACCGACGGCGGAACGCGAATGGGTGTACGAGATCGTTTTGCGGCTTAAAGGCGAGATCGGCAATGTTGGTGATGTTCTGGTCGGAGTAACTTGGCGTGGAATGATCAGCAACCGCGTACGGTTGGCGATCGGTCACGCCGGCGGTGGACCGGCCGATGACGAGGGCGCATTCCCAACGCCAATGCCGGCGGAGGCGCCGATCTTTACGCCCACCGGTGACAGTACCACGGACTACGTCGGCCGGGTGATCTCGCCCGACCGGGTTCGATTCATGGAGCAGGCGACGTTTGGACCCACCGCAGATCTTGATGTACAGATCCGCCGCATGGGGATGAGCGCGTGGCTGGCTGATCAGATGACGATGGCGTATCCGTCAACTGCCTATCCTAGCTTGATCGATCAGCCGATAAACGTCCCCGTAGGCTGTACCGGAGATTGTGTCCGTGACAATTATTCTCAGCATTTGATGCAGCGTTGGTTCTTTACCGACGCGCTGTATGGGCAAGCACAGTTGCGGCGAAAGGTCTCATGGTCGCTCCATAAGTTACTTGTGATCTCGGGCGCCGGTGGCGAAACCCAGCAGCCGAGTTGGATGCTAACTTACCTAAAGGTGTTGGACCGGAATGCGTTCGGCAATTTCCGCACGATGCTCATGGATATGACCTTAAATGGTGGCATGGGAAATTATCTGGATATGATCCGCAGCACCAAGAACAATCCGAACGAGAATTACGCTCGCGAGATCTTGCAACTCTTCTCGGTCGGTCTTTACAACCTTAATATCAAGGGAGAAGTTCAGTGTAT
>JBDSEC010000477.1:0-16926 GCA_039920205.1 Pyrinomonadaceae bacterium | reverse complement strand
GGTACCGGTACCGCCGGCCGGCCGCTGTTCCAAAAATTTGGATACACCCAGGATATTAATTCGATCCAGCCGTACCAAGACACCACCTACGATTCCCTGCAGGCGACGTTGATACGGCGTTGGGCGGGTTCTATCTTTGGATTTGTTTATACTTATTCCAAGGCGATCAACTATGCCGACAACGATGCCAATCCGCGTATTCAGTACTTGCCTGAAGCGCAACACAATAAAGGTCTGGCGGGATATGATCGCCGGAACAATATTCAGATCTACGGCGTGATCGATCTACCCTTCGGCAAAGGAAAACGCTGGGCTGACACAGGTTGGGCCAATCATTTGCTCGGTGGCTGGCAGGTAAACGCGATCGCCAGCAAGATGAGCGGCACGCCCATCAACATCGTGCAAGGCAATGGATTTAACCTGAACGCCGGCGGCAGCGGCCAATATCCGGATCAGGTCAAACCCACCGTGGTTATCTTGGGCGGGCATGGTCCGGGGCTGCCCTGGTTTGACCGATCGGCCTTTGCCATCGTCAATATCCCGGCCGGCCAACCTCAACGTTTTGGTACCGCCTCGCGCAACTACGTGATCGGGCCGGGCTTCTTTAACATCGACGCCGGATTGTTCAAGACCATTCCGATCCGGGAGTGGATGAAACTTCAACTTCGGGTCGAGGTTCTGAATCTTACCAACCATCCGAACTACGGGAATCCGAACGGTGATATCAACAACGCCAACTTTGGCATTATCACCTCGACGATCGGCATCGGCGAGCGCAACACACGCTTTGCCGCTAGGCTTACGTTCTAGGCTCGCAACCCCCTATGGAGGGCCAAAACCGCGTGGTTTTGGCCCATTCTTTTTCGCCGCGGTTAGCATTTGCGAACCCCCCTTTCTGCAAGACAGCCTAGCTTCGCGCGTAGTCTGTGCGAAATAGGCTTTACCGCGACGCAGTATTCGCCTACTTTTCAATCAGGTGGAGTCAACCCATTTTACCGGCCGAGTAGGCGAGCAAGCGATGAGTAGCCAGGGGACAATTCGAATCATCAGGGCGGCCGTCGCCGCTCTGTTGGTTGTCCCGTTCACCTC
The DNA here is from genome assembly GCA_039920205.1 of Pyrinomonadaceae bacterium. GTDB lineage: Bacteria > Acidobacteriota > Blastocatellia > Pyrinomonadales > Pyrinomonadaceae > JBDSEC01. The sequence goes on along the minus strand of JBDSEC010000477.1, from coordinate 15,837 downwards.
TGGCTTTGCGCAGAGCGTGCCAAATGTTGCCGTACGCGAGAAAGAGATCGCCATCACGATCGACGATCTGCCGCTCAACGGACCAGAGATCGGGATCAAGCGGCTGCGCCGGATGACGGGCAAGATATTGGCAGCTTTTACGCGGGCGCACGCGCCGGTGGTGGGATTTGTCAACGAATCGCTTTTGTATGTACCGGGCGAGACCGACGACCGCATCGAGGTTTTAAGGTCGTGGACCACTGCCGGATTTGAATTGGGCAATCACAGTTACTCGCACGTGAGGTTTGCCGACGTATCGCTTTCCGCTTACGAAGACGATTTCGTAAAGGGTGAAACCGTTACCGAGCACTTAATGAAAACGCGCGGACAAAAGCCGAAGTATTTCCGGCATCCGTATTTGAAAATGGGAGCGACCGCTGCACTAGAGCGATCATTTGAAAATTTCATAGCCGAGCGCGGTTATCGCATTGCGCCCGTAACGGTCGATTCGATGGATTGGATGTTCCTCGCCGCATTCCGTCAGGCCCGTGACCGAGGCAGGGGCCGGGGCCAGGCCGCCGGGGAACGGCGCATCTCGCAGGCCTATCTGGACTATTTTTCGGCGAGGATCACCGCCGTCGAATCGGTCAGCAACGATCTATTCGGCCACGGCATAACACAGATACTATTGCTACACGCGAACGAGTTGAATGCGGAGGCATTGGACCGTTTGTTGTCGATCCTGGTCCAACGCGGCTATCGCTTCGTAACGTTGGAGCAAGCGCTGCAAGACCCGGTATTTCGCTTTCCGGATCGGTACCGTGACACCTCGGATTGGCTGATCCATTGGGCGTTTAGTCTGGGTAAACAGATCAAGTCGCCCGCGCCGCCGGCCTTTATCCAAACGGCATATGCGGCGGCCCAAAAGCCGGCGGTAAAGCCAGCCCGAAAACATTAGATCGAAAGATAGATCAACCAAGCGTCACTCCGCGGAGTTAGATCGGATGCCGACAAATGAAAATGAAAGGGTTTCGCATATTCCGGCTTAACACCACAGCGATCTTGTTGATCGCATTCGTTCAACCGTGCGTATGGCTAGTCCGGGCCCAACAGACCGACTCGGCACCGCACCTAAGAAAACAAGGAAGCGCCACCCAGTTGATCGTGGACGGTCAGCCATTCCTGGCACTCGGCGGTGAACTGGGGAATTCCAGTTCGTCGAATGTGGAATATATGGGGCCGGTGTGGCCCAAGTTGACCGGTATGAGCATAAATACCGTGTTGCTGCCGGTCTATTGGGAACTGATCGAACCGCAAGAAGGCAGATTCGATTTTACGTTAGTTGACAGTATGATCCGCGCGGCGCGTGCCAATCATCTGCGCTTGGTTCCGCTTTGGTTCGCTTCGTGGAAGAACAGCATGTCGAGCTATGCGCCGGCCTGGGTTAAAACCGACCAGAAACGATTTCCACGTTCGCAAGAGAAGAACGGATCGGGAATGGAGATCCTTTCTCCGTTTAGCCCGGCCAATCTAGAGTCCGACGCTCGTGCTTTCCGCGCTTTCATGCGCCATCTGCGCGAAACCGATCGCGACTATACCGTGATCATGGTGCAGGTCGAGAACGAGATCGGCATGATCCCCGATTCGCGCGATCGCAGCGCGGAAGCGGACCGGCTCTTTAACGGTCAAGTGCCGGCGGAATTGATGAGCTATCTGCAGCGAAATAAACCGACGATCGTGTCCGAACTGCGCGAGGTCTGGTCGCGCAGTGGATTTAAGATCAACGGTACCTGGGAAGAGATCTTTGGCCGGGGTCCGGGGACTGACGAGATCTTCATGGCCTGGCATTTCGCGCGATTCACGAACGCCGTGACCGAAGCCGGTAAGGCCGAGCTCTCCTTACCGATGTTCGTCAATGCCGCTTTGATCCGGCCAGGTTACCAACCGGGACAATACCCGAGCGCCGGTCCCCTGCCGCACTTGATGGACGTTTGGCGCGCCGGCGCACCCAAGATCGACTTTCTTTCTCCGGATATCTATTTTCCGAATGTGACGGAGTGGTTGCGGAAATTCGATCGCTCGGGAAATGCGATGTTCGTACCGGAGATCCGGTTGGATAATCTGAGCGCGGTCAATGCTATGTACGCCGTAGCCCAACATAATTCGATCGGTTTCTCGCCCTTCTCGATCGAGAACGCCGACGAAACGAACGCCAAATTATTGAACGATGGCTATTCCACTCTGGCCCAGCTAGCGCCACTAATATTGTCCAACCAGGGTAAGGGAACCATGCTTGGATTGCTGCCCGACACACTCGACCCGCAGCGGGTTCCGCAGGAGTTGCGGCTGGGAGGTTACAAACTGAACGTGACCTATGAACGAGCCGCAGCAAATGCCAATCCCGTTTCGGGCGGATTGATCATCGCCGCCGGACCGGACGAATTCATCGTCGCGGGGACCAGTCTGGTGATCACTTTTACACCGGACTCTCCCGGCGATCCGATCGCGGGATTGCTCTCGGTCGATGAGGGAAAATTTGTGAATGGAAAGTGGGTTGCCGGGCGTCGCCTAAACGGCGATCAAACCCATCAAGGCCGGCACATCAGATTGGAGGGCGGCAAATTTGGCATCCAACGGGTAAAGCTTTATCGCTATCGTTGATCCGGTTTCGGGTTTTGCGGTAACCAAACAACCGATGAATAGAACGCATATACCAGGAAGTGGGAGGATCATCACGGCACTGTTGACGCTGATGGTGATCTGTCTAGCGCTGGTCCAATCGGCGCGGGCCGAGGACGGATATCGTCTATGGCTGCGTTACGATCCGTTGCCGAAAGCGATGGCTGACGGATACCGCGGGCGGATCAAAGCGGTGGTAGTAGGTGGTGACTCGGCGACCGCAGCTGCGATCCGCGTGGAATTGACCAATGGATTGAATGGGTTGTTAGGGATCTCGCTGGCGGCGACGGAACCGGCAACGGCCGATAACGCACTGATCGTCGGCACTCCCAAAAACTCTCCCGTGATCGCCGCGCTAAAACTTGACGCGCAACTTTCCGCCTTGGGTGACGAGGGTTACCTCATCCGGTCGGTGCGGATCGGACGGCGCCAGGTGATCGTGGTTATTTCGCAAGGTGAGATCGGAACGCTTTACGGGGCGTTTCATTTCTTGCGGTTGGTCCAAACCGGGCAACCGATCGTTGCGCTAGACATAAAACAGAAACCTCGACTTCAGCTTCGCATGTTGAATCATTGGGACAACCTCGATGGTTCGATCGAACGCGGATATGCCGGTAAGTCTTTATGGAAATGGAATGACCTTCCCGGCACGGTCGATCCCCGCTATCGCGATTACGCCCGTGCCAATGCCTCTATCGGCATTAATGCCGCATCGCTCAACAATGTAAATGCGAACGCGATCTTTCTCAGCACGCCGTATCTGAAAAAAGTAGCGGCCATCGCCGACGTGTTCCGGCCTTACGGCATCAAGGTGTTTCTCGCGGCACGCTTCTCAGCGCCGATGGAACTGGGTGGTTTGAAGACCGCCGACCCGCTTGATCCGCAGGTGGCCGAATGGTGGAAAAAAAAGGCCGACGAGATCTATACACTGATCCCGGATTTTGGTGGATTTTTGGTCAAGGCGAACAGCGAGGGACAGCCTGGACCACGTACCTACGACCGTGACCATGTGGACGGCGCGAATATGATGGCAGCGGCAATGGCCCCACATCGCGGGGTGGTTATCTGGCGGGCGTTTGTGTATGACATGAAACCGGGTTACGACCGGGCCGGTGCCGCGTACGAGAATCTGCATCCTTTTGACGGAAAATTTGCCGCGAATTCATTTCTGCAAGCCAAGAACGGTCCCATCGATTTTCAACCGCGCGAGCCGTTCCATCCGCTCTTTGGCGCCATGCCCAAGACGCAAATGATGATGGAATTTCAGATCACCCAAGAGTATTTGGGCTTTTCGAATCATCTGGTTTTTCTATCGCAAATGTGGCGCGAGGTGCTGGACACCGACACCTTCGCCCGCGGGCGCGGTTCCACCGTCGAACGAGTAATTGATGGCAGTCTGTTCAAGCAGCCAATGACCGGTATTGCGGGCGTGGCCAACACCGGTACCGACCGTAACTGGACCGGTCACGATATGTTGCAAGCGAACTGGTACGCCTACGGCCGGTTGGCTTGGAACCCCGGCACCTCGTCCGCGCAGATCGCCGAAGATTGGGTAAAGATGACGTTGACGCACGATCCACCGGCGGTCCGTTTCATAACCAAGATGTTGCTTGATTCGCACGAAGCGCTGGTCGATTACATGACGCCGTTGGGGCTGCATCACCTGATGTGGGGCGGGCATCACTATGGCCCGGCGCCGTGGTGGAACAAAGAGAAGCGGGATGATTGGAACCCGACCTATTACCACAAAGCGGACACGGCGGGCATCGGATTTGACCGGACCGCGACCGGCAGCGATTCGGTCGGGCAATTCAACCCGCCGGTCAGTTCGGTCTATGGCAGCGAAGAGCTTTGCCCGGAGAAATATCTGTTGTGGTTTCACCATGTGAGATGGGACCACCGCATGCGATCCGGACGCACGTTGTGGAACGAACTCGCGTTTCTTTATCAACACGGGGTTGATTGGATACGTTCGGTGCGAAAGCAATGGAGCGAGCTGAAGGGTGCGATCGATCCCGAGCGCTACGCGGCCATCGCCCGAAAATTGGCCATACAAGAGCGGGACGCGATCTGGTGGAAGGACGCGAGTCTTACCTATTTCCAGAACATTTCAAAACTACCGTTGCCGCCGGGTGTGGACCCGCCACAACGAACGCTGGCGGATTACCAGAAGATCGATCTGTTGGATGACATCGCTCGAGGTCAGGGCAAGTTTGATGAAGATCACTGATATCAAGGCGACCACGGTTACGGTTCCCCTGGAAGCGCCGTTGCGTCATGCGAACGGCTGCCATTGGGGGCGGTTCGTGCGCACCATCGTCGAAGTTGAAACGGACGAAGGCATCACCGGGTTGGGCGAAATGGGTGGTGGCGGCGAATCGGCCGAGGCTGGATTCCGTGCGATCAAGTCGTATCTGGTGGGCCACGATCCCGCCAACCTGGAAGAGATGCGTTTTCTGATCGCCAATCCGACCGCGTCGCTTTACAACAACCGGACCCAGGTCTTGGCGGCGTTGGAATTTGCTTGCCTGGATATTTTGGGAAAGAAGTGGGAGGTACCGGCTTACGACATTCTGGGCGGCAAGTTGCAGGACCGGGTTCCCTTTGCGTCCTATCTGTTCTTCCGCTATCCGGACCCACAGTCTGGCGGCGGCGAAGTCCGAACCATCGATCAGTTGGTGGCACATGCTAAAGAACTAAAAGCCCGGCACGGATTTACGGCGCACAAACTGAAGGGCGGTGTGTTTCCACCCGAATACGAACTGGATTGCTATCGTGCGGTGGCCGCCGCGTTGGCTGGTGATTGTTTTCGCTTCGATCCTAACGGTGTCTGGTCCACTGAGCAGGCGATCTGGTTCGGTCAACAGATCGAAGCCATTAACAACGACTACTTGGAAGATCCGGTCTTCGGCCTGAACGGCCTGCGCCGAGTCCGCGAAAAGGTGCGGATGCCGTTGGCTACGAATACGGTAGTGGTCAATTTCGAACAGTTGGCGGCTAACGTATTGAACCCGGCGGTTGATGTGATCCTGTTGGACACGACCTTTTGGGGCGGTATCCGGCAGTGCGTTAAAGCCGCCGGCATCTGCGACACGTTTCAACTAGGCGTAGCGGTGCATTCGTCGGGTGAATTGGGCATTCAATTGGCAACGATGCTGCACCTCGGCGCGGTTATTCCTAATCTGTCTTACGCGGCCGATGCTCATTACCATCACTTGTCGGATGACGTAATTAAGGGCGGCAAGTTTGTTTATGAAGACGGCGCCATTGCGGTGCCGGATGGTCCCGGTTTAGGAGTAACCCTGGACCGCGACAAGTTGGGTGAATTTGCGGAACTCTATCAGCGGTTAGGGTCGTATCCCTACGACCAAGATCCGCACCGGCCCGGTTGGACACCCACGATACCGAACCGTCGCTGGGCCGATCCGACAAACAACCAGTACCCGGGAGACATTCCGTTTTAAACGGGTGATGGCAGGCAAGGAGAGTATGAAAGACAACGGAAAGACCCCGCAGGGGCGGATCACGGAAAGGCAGGAACTCCGCCGGCAAGTAGCGGAGGTGGTGCTGTCGACGCCCGTGATCGATATACACACACATCTGTTTCCGCCGGAATTCGGGGGCAAGAATCTGTTCGGTATCGACGAACTGCTTACCTATCACTACCTGGTGGCAGAGATGTTTCGCTCGGCCGCAGTCAAACCCGAGGTGTATTGGGGCCTATCGAAAACCGAACAGGCGGATCTGGTCTGGCAGACCCTATTTGTCGAGAACACGCCATTGTCCGAAGCCGCGCGCGGCGTCATTACGGTATTCAACGCGCTGGGGCTGAATGCGAATGCGCGGACGCTGAGCGAAGCGCGCGAGTTTTTCCAACGTCAAGATCCCCAAAGCTATTTGGACCGGGTGTTGGAAATGGCGCGGGTCGATGCTGTCGTCATGACTAACGATCTCTTCGATCCGAAGGAAATGCAGTTGTGGGAGACCCGGCCAAATGTTGACCGGCGGTTTTCTTCCACTTTGCGAATGGACCGGTTGCTCAATCAGTGGAAGCAAACCTCTGAGCGGCTGGCGCAGCGTGGGTATGCTGTCGATGAACACCTGAGCGGCCGCACCATCGCCCAGTTGCGTTCGTATATTGACGCCGGCATCGAACGCATGAAGCCGTTGTATATGGCCGTGTCGCTCCCGGACGATTTTCGTTTTCCCACCGGCGATGTGCGCAACCGAATTATCAATGAAGTGGTTTTGCCGACCGCGCGCGCGCACAACCTGCCGTTTGCCTTGATGATCGGTGTTCGGCGTGGGGTAAACCCGGCCTTACGCGCCGCCGGGGACGGGTTGGGGCGCGCCGACGTCGGAGCCATCGAACGTCTATGCTTCGAGAATCCGGACGTGCGATTTTTGGCCACACTTCTGTCGCGCGAGAATCAACATGAACTTTGTGTGGCGGCCCGGAAATTCAGTAATCTTATGCCGTTCGGCTGTTGGTGGTTCTTGAATAATCCATCGATCGTGGCTGAGATCACTAACGAGAGACTTGAGTTGTTGGGTACGAGCTTTATCCCGCAACATTCCGACGCTACGGTCTTAGAGCAGCTGATCTACAAATGGCAGCATTCGCGGCGGGTGATCGCGGATTGCCTCTGCAACTCGTACGAGCAACTCTTTGACGCCGGACGAACGGTGCAGCGTCTAGAGATCGAACGCGATGTGGCCCGCATGTTCTCGGGTAACTTTCGCGCGTGGGTAGGTATGTGTAGTTCGGCGAAGCTCGAGACCGAACTTTTACCCGAGGGTACGGATGCGGTCTCGGTCCGTTGAGCGTTAGTTGTGATCTTCTGCAAAGGGAAAGATAACTTTAACGGCTCGGGCGAACCGGCGTGGCAAATGCCGGGCAAACTTGCGCGGGCGCTGGCGCCTTGCTACATCGCTTGCCCGTTTGGGCCCATCATTGCGTTTTGCCTTTTGTTGCTCGCACCCTCTTCGTTTGCTCAGAACCAAACTCAATACGTTGAATTCACTCCGCAGTCAAACTCGGTTCGCCTATTAGACTCCGGCATTGCCGCACCGATCCTGATCGATTCGCAGGATCATCCGGGGGTGATCCGTGCGGCGGGCGATCTGCGGGCGGACATCAAACGCGTGGCCCGGATCGAACCACGGCTGGTGATCGATCAAACGGTTCGGGCCGCGGACGTCGTGATCGTCGGTACGTTAAGAAAGAACCGGTTGATCGACCAGTTGGCCCAGTCGGGCAAACTGAAAGTGACGGAGATCCAGGGCCATTGGGAAGCCTTCACGGTTCAGGTCGTTACACGTCCGTTTCCCGGAGTTGACCGTGCGCTGGTGATCGCCGGCAGTGATAAGCGGGGAACGATCTTCGGCCTTTACGATCTGTCCGAACAGATCGGTGTATCGCCCTGGTACTGGTGGGCGGACGTGCCGGCGCAGACGCACGCGAGTCTCTCGGTTGCGCCGGGCACAAATATTCGACAGGAACCAAAGGTCAAGTATCGCGGTTTCTTTATCAACGACGAAGCTCCCGCGTTGACCGGAATGGTCAAGGAAAAATTCGGCACCTACAATCATGAATTCTATGCTCACGTTTTTGAACTGCTGCTGCGGCTGAAGGCCAATTTTCTTTGGCCCGCCATGTGGGACAGCGCGTTTAACGATGATGACAAGTTGAATCCCAAATTGGCCGACGAATATGGCATCGTGATGAGCACCTCGCACCACGAACCGATGATGCGCGCCCAGCAGGAGTGGAAGCGTTACGGTAGTGGCGCCTGGGATTACGAGCAGAACGGCGAGATTTTACGCCAATTCTGGACCGAAGGGGTGCGACGTGATCCTAATTTTGAACGGATCATCACCCTTGGTATGCGCGGCGACGGCGATATGCCGATGTCCGCCGAAGCCAACACAAAGTTGCTGGAGCGAATCGTAGCCGACCAACGCAAGATAATTGCCGAGAACCTAAATCCAAACCTGGCTGCGGTGCCGCAGGTTTGGGCGCTATATAAAGAGGTTCAGGAATACTACGAAAAGGGAATGCGCGTCCCCGACGACGTGACCCTGCTTTGGAGCGATGATAATTGGGGCAACATCCGCCGGTTACCAACCGCAGAAGAACGGCGGCGCAGCGGCGGTGCGGGCGTTTACTATCATATCGATTACGTCGGCGGGCCGCGTTCCTACAAATGGGTGAATACGGTTCCGATCACCAAGATATGGGAGCAGTTGCACCTGGCCTATGAATTCGACGCCCGCCGGATCTGGTTGGTCAATGTTGGTGACATCAAGCCGTCGGAGTTCCCGACGGAATTCTTCTTGCGAATGGCCTGGGATCCGGAACATTATCAGGCCGAGGGGTTGAGCCAATACACGCGTGACTGGGCGGCGAGAAATTTCGGCGATCAATTCGCAGACGAGATCGCCGATCTGATCGCCAAATACACCAAGTACAATGGTCGCCGGAAGCCCGAGCAGTGGGAGCCGAACACCTATTCACTGGTGAACTATCGCGAGGCCGAAACCGTTGTGGCGGACTACCAAAAACTGGCCGAACGTGCCGGGGTGCTTCAACGCGCGATGCCGCCGGAACTTCGCGATGCGTTCTTTCAGTTGGTCGGATATCCGATCAAGGCGTGCGCCAATTTGCAGGAGCTTTATTATACGGTTGGGAAAAACCGCTTGTACGCCCTGCAGGGTCGGGCCGCAACCAATGACCTGGCGTTCCGCGCGCGCGAGTTGTTCAGGTGGGACGCCGACTTTGCCCGCTACTACAACCAAACGATGTCTGGTGGTAAGTGGAACCACATGATGGACCAGACCCACATCGGTTACACCTATTGGAATCAACCGCCGCGCAATGCGATGCCCGGTGTGCAAGAATTGCAAATACAGGTCAAAGGCGAGATGGGCGTTGCGGTCGAGGGTTCGGAAAGCACCTTCCGGCTGAACCTGCCGATGGCCAGCCCCTACGACCAAAAGCCGCATTATTTTGAGATCTTCAATATGGGCCAAACGCCATTCCAATTTACGGCGGTGGCGAAAGAGCCCTGGCTGCGACTAAGTCAAACCAACGGCTCGATCGAAAAGGAACAGCGTATTTTCGTCGAGGTCGATTGGGCCCAGGCGCCCTCCGATATCAAGAGTGGATCTGTCGAGATCACCGGACCCAACGAGCGTAAGCTCACGGTCACGGTTCCGGTCGTTAAAACCGAAATAGGGCCCGATAACCAACCTGGCTTTATCGAAGCGGATGGTTACGTTTCGATCGAAGCCGAGCATTACACGAATGCCCAGGCGCCCGCGGCGTTTAGCTGGAAATTGCTCCCTGATTTTGGGCGCACGCTTTCGGGCCTGACGGTATTTCCGGTCACGGCACCGTTGCCAGACAAAAGTATGCGCTTGGAATATCGCATGTTCTTGGTAAAAGGTGGCCCGGTAAGCGTCGATGCCTATTTCGCGCCGACGCAAATGTTTCGACCGACGGGTGGGTTGAGTTATGCGATCGCGTTCGATGACGAGCCGCCGCAAACGATAAATTTCCACGCTGGCTACAATCAACTGGAGTGGGAACGATCGGTCAGTGACGGCGTGCGCGTCATCAACTCTAAACATCAAATTACCGGTCCCGGGTATCACACACTGAAATTCTGGGCGGTCGATCCGGGCCTGGTGATCGAAAAATTCGTGGTCAACACCGGCGGGCTGCGGCCCAGTTATTTAGGTCCCCCGGAAAGCTACCGCCGTTAATAGAACGAGAATATTCATGAGACAACTGCGACCTATCTTCTCGATAATTTTGCTGGCGCTGTTGGTGCTGGTCCCGATCGGATCATTAACACCGGTTCGAGCGCAAGCGCAGACCCAGAAGTTGCCCTATCTGGACACTTCGTTGTCGATCGACCAGCGAGTGAACGATCTGGTCGGACGGATGACGCTGGATGAAAAGGTGTCGCAGATGATGAACGCCGCCGGTGCGATCGACCGGCTGGGCGTCCCGGCGTACGAGTGGTGGAACGAGGGATTGCACGGCGTCGCGCGCGCCGGGATCGCGACCGTTTTCCCGCAAGCGATCGGGCTGGCCGCGACGTTTGACGACAAATTGATCCACGAAGTCGCGGACGTTATCTCGACCGAAGCCCGGGCTAAGAATAACGAGTTCGTCCGCCGCGGCGAACGCGGCCGGTACAAAGGGCTCACCTTCTGGAGTCCGAACATTAACATTTTTCGCGACCCGCGCTGGGGCCGTGGTCAAGAGACCTGGGGCGAGGATCCCTACTTGACGGGAAAGCTGGGCGCCGCCTTTGTCCGCGGTATGCAGGGCGACGATCCGCGTTATTACAAAGTGATCGCGACGGCCAAACACTACGCCGTCCACAGCGGCCCGGAACCAGAACGGCATAGCTTTGACGCCGTGGCCAGCCCTCGCGATATGTGGGAAACCTATCTGCCGGCCTTTCGCACGTTGGTCACCGAAGCCAAGGTGGCCGGAGTGATGTGCGCATACAACCGCACCAACGGCGAACCCGCTTGTTCTAACAAAGAGTTGAGCGACATCCTCTATAAGGAATGGAGCTTTAAGGGGCATGTGGTTTCGGATTGCGCCGCCATCGAAGACATATACAAAGGACACAAATTCGCCAAGTCGCTGGAAGAAGCCTCGGCGTTGGCGGTCAAGGCGGGCACCGATCTCTCCTGCGGCCGTGAATATTTCACCCTGGTCCAGGCGGTCAAAGACGGCTTCATCACCGAAGCCGAGATCGACGTGTCGGTCAAACGATTGATGAAGATGCGGTTCGAGTTGGGTTTGTTCGATCCGGCGTCGATGGTGAAGTATGCGCGCATCCCCTTCTCGGAAAACGACACCGAGGCGCATCATCAACTGTCTTTGCGCGCCGCGCAGGAATCGTTGGTGTTGTTGAGGAACGACCGTCAAGCACTGCCGCTGAAAAAGCATCTAAAGACCGTGGCTGTGATTGGCCCCAATGCCGATAACCCGGACGTGTTGTTGGGCAACTACAACGGGCAGCCTTCGGTTTCGTACACCCCGTTGGCGGGTATAAGAAACAAACTCGGATCCGCGACGACGGTTCTCTATTCACCGGGGATCTATCCCACGGGCGTTTTAGTCGAACCGGCCGGCAATACGAGTCTGTCTTCGAATGGCGTACCCGGCTTGAAGGGCGAGTATTTCAACAGCCGCGACATGTCCGGCGCGCCCGCCTTGGTGCGGCAGGACCCGCAGGTAAATTTCAATTGGGGATCTATCAGCCCCGCCCCGCAAGTCAACGAAGATAATTTCTCCGTGCGCTGGACCGGCAAGATCACCGCGCCGGAATCGGGCAAGTATTCGATGGGCCTGACGGGTAATGGTGAACTGCGGCTTTATATTGACGGCAACTTAGTGGTCGAAGACGGAAAGAATCGCCGCACCAAGACGATGGTCAAGGAGATACAACTCGAGGGCGGCCGCGCCTACGACGTGCGGATCGAATATATCGAGAATGCGAACCATTACGCCGCGGCCCGATTGGTCTGGTCCCCGCCGACCGCCCAGGACCAACTGCGCGCCGATGCGATCGACAAAGCTAAGAGATCGGATGTGGTGGTGATGGTAATGGGTATCTCGCCCGTGGTCGAGGGAGAAGAGATGGATGTAAGGTTGGAAGGTTTTCGGGGAGGCGACCGCACTGACATTGCGCTGCCTAAACCACAGCAGCAGTTGATCAAAGACGTTATGGCGCTGGGCAAACCGGTCGTGTTGGTGCTGATGGGCGGCAGCGCCCTCGCCGTGAATTGGGAGAACGCCAAGGTGCCGGCGATCCTCAATTCTTGGTACCCGGGCCAGGAGGGTGGCGTCGCGATCGCGGATGCGCTCTTTGGCGATTACAATCCGGCCGGGCGGCTGCCGGTCACGTTCTACCAGTCGGCCGATCAATTGCCGCCGTTCGATGATTACAAAATGGCCGGGCGGACCTATCGCTATTTCAAGGGGGATCCGCTTTATCCATTTGGATTCGGGTTAAGCTACACGAACTTTGCATATAGCAATTTAAGGTACAAGAAACAGATCGCCGCGGGTCAGGATCTGACCGTTGCCGTCGATGTGCAGAACACGGGCGCCATCGCGGGCGACGAGGTGCCGCAGCTCTATATTTCTGACACAGCGGCGACGGTTCCGGTACCGATCCGTTCGCTGGCGGGCGTGACGCGGATCAACCTAAAACCTGGCGAGAAACGGACGGTAAATTTTACGGTCAGCGCGCGGCAGATGTCGGTAATAACTGACCAGGGAAAACGTTTGATCGAACCGGGCGATTTCACGATCAGCGCCGGCGGCAAACAGCCGGGCTTTACCGGCAGCGCCGACGCGCGTACAACCGCGGTGGTTTTGGGCAAATTCATCGTCACGGGTAAGACAACCGAGATCGCACGTTAATCCTATCGCTCATTGGGGAGTGAAACTAAAAGAAATTTGCCGCAGATTTACGCAGATAGGACGGATCTGAAAAAGCAATACTAACATCTGACATCAGCACTATGAGTTTTTGCCGCGGATTTACACGGATAAAACGGATCTGAAAAAGCACAATTACTAACACCTAACACCTAACACCTAACACCTAACACCTAACACCTAACACCTAACACCTAACACCTAACACCTAACTTCTGACATCTGCATTTATGAAGGTTCTATTCATCGGCGGCACCGGGGTTATCAGCTCGGCTTGTGCAGAATTGGCGATCGATCATGGCATCGATCTCTATTTATTGAATCGGGGAATCACCGCGCGGCCAGTGCCGGCGGGGGCGCAGGTCCTGACCGGTGACATTCGCGATCTGGCCTCGGCGCGCGCGGCGTTGGGCGATCAATCGTTCGACGCGGTGGTCGATTGGATCGGGTTCGTTCCTGAAAATATCGAAACCGATCTGGAACTGTTCCGCGGGCGGATGGGCCAATTTGTATTCATTAGCTCGGCCTCGGTCTATCAATCACCGCCCGAGCGCCTGCCGGTCACGGAAGCGACGCCTTTGGATAATCCCTACTGGCAATATTCGCGGGACAAGATCGCCTGCGAAGAACGGCTGATGCGCGCCTATCGCGACGAAGCGTTCCCGGTCACGATCGTGCGCCCGTCGCATACTTATGACCAGACCAAGCTCCCTTTAAAGGGCGGGTATACCGCCATTGACCGCATGCGGCGCGGCAAAAAAGTTATCGTCCATGGCGACGGTTCTTCGTTATGGGTACTGACCAACCACCGCGACTTCGCCACCGGGTTTGTGGGCCTGTTGGGTAATCCGGCCGCCGAGGGTATAAGGGAGGTCATGGCCTGGTACGACGGCGACCCGTCGCGGCAGGTCGTGGATACGGAATTGGACCAATTGATGGATCGGATCGTCGTCGAAGGTAACCGGTAGTCAGTAGACGGTACCCGGTAGCTTGGGCGAACGCAGCCCATATATTTAGATCCGATGTAATGAGGTCAGAACCGGGAGCGGTAGCGACTGGGTTCTTCGATAGGCAAACGATTCAGGCGGTTGCTTTGGTGGATCACGTAGTCAAGGAAGTCAGTACCTCCTGCTCATTTCTAACATGCCCCCCGCTATCGCAGAGGGTACTGACATCATGACCAACAGGCAGGATTTCTGGGAATACGCGATCCGAACAAGACTCATCCGAGCGTCAATTGCAAAGCCGTCACCGATGCCGGCCCAAATCGGAACGATGTCGCGTCGGTCTCAATCGGTGTATCGTACGGTTTGACAGCGTTCGGTTCGGTGAAGGTATTGTGTTCGTGAACATCGCCGGTCATCAGAACCCGGGCGCGGGCCGAGGTCACCCGGGCGCCGCGAATTGTGATCTTTGCTTCGACCGTTTCTGTAAGATTCGGGTTTGTGACCGTCAGGGTCAAATCCTTGCCATTGATCGACGCCGATCCATTCAATCCCCAGAACTGCGCGGCCTTGCCATTGCGTTCGTAACCGATCTTCGGCGCGTTAAATACCGCCCGCACCGATTGCGCGCCCATATGCGGTTTGAACATTTCAAACACATGATAGGTCGGCGTGGTCAGGAACTTGTCGCCATCGGTCAGGAACAGCGATTGTAGGCAATTCACCAACTGCGCGATGTTCGCCATCGATACCTTGTCCGCCTGTCGATTGAAAATATCCAGCGTAAGTGCGGCCAGCAACGCGTCGCGCATGGTGTTCTGCTGGCCCAGTAAATATTCGGGTTTCAGTTCCGCGCCGGGGCGATGCCACGCGCCCCATTCATCGACCAGAATTTTGACGCGGTGTTTAGTGTCGAATTCCCCCATCACCGCCCAGTGATCGTCGATCGCGCGGTTGACCCGGTCGGCCACGGCCAATAATTCGTAATACTGTTCGTTGCTGAATTTGACCGCGTCGCCCTTGCCGGCGTCCCAATCGTTGGTGCGCCCGCCCGAAGTGTTCCAGGCATAGTGATGAAGGCCCCAACCATGGACGCGGCCGAACATGCCTTCGCCCTTGGCGCGCATGTTCGAGAAGAATCCGCGCGTCCAGTTAAGATCATCGCTGCTCGCGCCCGAGCCGACGAACTTGTGCGGGATCTTATAGCCCGGCACGGCCGCCGTAAACCGCCGGTACTCTTGCGAATATTCCTCCGGCGTAAGGTTACCGCCGCAGCCCCACGATTCGTTGCCGATCCCCCAAAACTCGACGCCGAATGGTTCGACGCTGGGCATTGGACCACTGTTGCGCAACTGTGCCAAGGTGGTGCTGCCGGCCGGCGCGTTACAGTATTCGTACCATTCGTTGAATACCTGGGCACCCAAACCGCGCAGGTTCGCGGCCAGGTAAGGCTTCGCGCCGGTCAAAGAACAGAAGCGCATGAATTCGTTGGTACCGAAAAAATTGGGCTCGACCCGCGCGATGGAATTTGCCGGGACGCTGTCCGGCGCCACACCCACCCAAAAGTTGGTACGGCGCGGACGTTTGGCGCGGTCGCCGACGCCGTCGCGCCAATCATAGCTATCGGCAAAGCAGCCACCCGGATAGCGGATCACCGGCGCGCCCAATCCCTTTAATGCATCCACGAGCGCTTTCCGTATCCCGCCCACATTCGGAATGGGTGACTTCTCGCCGACCCAGCTACCGTCATAGACCACGCCG
>JBDSEC010000476.1:0-2941 GCA_039920205.1 Pyrinomonadaceae bacterium | reverse complement strand
TCAGGGTATGCCGCCCCCTACACCCGACACTCATTTCGGTTAGAATGTTCCTTCCAATCATTCACAGGAGAATCGTGTGACCGAAGCCAAACATACCAACCGACTGATCCATGAAACCAGCCCCTACCTGGTGCAGCATGCGCACAATCCCGTGGATTGGTATGCGTGGGGCGAGGAAGCACTTACGATGGCGGAAACGACCGGTAAGCCGATCCTGCTCAGCATCGGTTACTCGGCGTGCCACTGGTGCCACGTGATGGAGCGCGAATCTTTTGAGAACGAAGAGATCGCTGCGTTGATGAACGAGAATTTCATCAACATCAAAGTGGATCGTGAAGAACGGCCCGATCTGGACCAGATCTATATGAGCGCCGTACAGATGATGACCGGCAGCGGTGGCTGGCCGATGACGGTATTTCTGACACCCAAGGGTCTGCCCTTTTTTGGCGGTACCTATTTCCCGCCCGAAGACCGGCATAACCTGCCCGGCTTTCCGCGCGTTTTGATGGGCGTAGCCGATTTCTACCGAACGCAACCGACCGAGGTATTACAGACCAGCGCGAACATGCTGCTGGATCTTCGCCGGGTTGGCTTGCCCACCGTTACGGACGAATCGCCTTCGATCAACCTGCTGGACGCCGCGGCGAAAAACATTGCGCGAAACTTTGACACGAAGAATGGCGGATTCGGGGGCGCACCGAAATTTCCGGCGCCGATGAATCTAGAGTTTCTGCTGCGGCACTATTACCGCACGGGAGATGTAGCGATCCTGAAGATGGTCGAATTTAGCTGCCGTAAGATGGCGGACGGCGGGATCTACGACCAACTGGGCGGCGGGTTCCATCGCTATTCGACGGATTCCCGCTGGCTGGTGCCGCATTTCGAGAAAATGCTTTACGACAACGCTCAACTTTCGCGTCTCTACCTGCACGTATATCAAGTAACGGGTGACGAATATTACCGGCGCGTGGCCGTGGAGACGTTTGACTATGTCGTTCGTGAGATGACGGACGAGACCGGCGGCTTCTATTCAACGCAGGACGCCGATTCCGAGGGACATGAGGGCAAGTTTTTCGTCTGGTCACTGGACGAGATCAATTCGGAGCTGGGCGAAGCGGACGCTCGTGTGTTCGCCGACTATTACGACGTCACCAGGTCAGGTAATTTTGAAGGCCAGAACATCTTGAACGTGCGGCGGTCGCAGGAAGAAGTTGCGGCGGACCACAATTTAGACGTGGTGATGTTGGTGGATCTGCTGAAACGCTCGCGTGCGAAATTATTCAATTTGCGGGAAAAGCGGATCAAACCCAACCGAGATGAAAAGGTTTTAACTTCGTGGAATGGCCTGATGATGACCGGTTTTGCCGAGGCGGCGGCCATTCTTGACCGCGACGATTATTTGCAGGTCGCGCGACGTAACGCCGAATTCGTTTTGGCGAACCTGCACCGCGATGGCCTGCTTTTGCGCACTTATAAAGGCGGCCAGGCCAAGTTGAATGGTTATCAAGAGGATTACGCCTATTTGGCGGACGGCCTGGTCGCGCTCTATGAATCGAGCGGCGAAACCCGCTGGCTGGATGAAGCGAGGCGCCTAACCGATTTAATGATCCAAGAATTTTGGGATACGTCCGACGGCGGATTCTACTTTACCGGCAATAGCCACGAAGAGTTGATCATTCGCTCAAAAGACTATTTCGACAACGCCACTCCGTCGGGAAATTCCGTCGCCGCCGATGTGCTGGTGCGCCTGGCATTGTTGCTGGATGACGATAGCTATCGTCGGCGTGCCGTCAGCCTGCTCCGCGTCATGACTGGTTCGTTGCGTAAATACGGATCCGCGTTTGGCCGGGCATTGGGTGCACTTGATTTCCAACTCTCGTCGCCCTATGAGATCGCGCTGGTTGGTCCAAAGGAACAAGCAGAAACCAAGGCGCTGCATCGCGAGATCTGGCGTCGGTATCTGCCGAACAAAGTAGTGGCCCAAACCGACGCGGCGACTGCCGAATTCCCTCTACTGAATGGGCGAACCTTGGTCGACGGCAAGCCGACTGCGTACGTTTGCCGCGATTACGCTTGCCAGCAACCGGTGACTATGGCCGATGAGCTAGCTGCTCAACTAAAGGGGTCGGAAATTGGTGTGAAGGCGTAGTTTTCCCACCGCAACAACGATCAGCATTCGATCGCTATGCGCGTCTATGCTTGACCCGTTCCGAGGTTTCGCCGGTGCAGCTGGGCGAATTAAGATTGCATCGTTGACCGTGCTTTACTTTTACTTGTATGCTCGATGCTCGCGCCGGGCGTGATATCAAAGCAATTTGATCAATAGGCCCACCTGGCGGCTTTCCCCGTTGGACCATTTCCCTTGAATTGCATCGCACGGAATCAGTCAACCGATCGACCATGGTTTTACCCGCAAGCAAAACCGTTACGGTAACGCGAACCCAACTGTGGTTGGCCCTGGCGGTAAGCGCGCTATCCTTACTGGGAGCGATCTTTTTGGCGATGGCGACAAATTCGCTGAGCCCGGCGGTCCTGATCACACCACTTGCTCCCGCTTTGCTGGTTCTTGGTATTGTGGCGCTCTTAGTCCGTGAACATCAGCCTTACTTGAATTCAGGGCAAGTGTCGGTCGTCGCTGATGACCGACCTTTAACCGCCGGCACGAGCGAGAAAAGCCCAATCGGCGATCGGCCCATCACGGTCGACGAAGACCGCGAAGCGTACGGTATCTACGCGACCCTGCAAACACTCTCCTCGTCCCTGAACCTTGATGACACCCTTACCTTAGTCGCTGATCAAGTCGTACGGCTAGTTTCTGACGTGACGGTAGTGATCTACTTGGCCGGACCGGACCAGAGTCCGCTTAAGCTCTGTAGTAGCTTTGGGCGGCGGGCTGATTCGCTGACCGGCGGTGCTGATGAAGCGGCAAGATTGCTCGCAA
>JBDSEC010000475.1:0-7115 GCA_039920205.1 Pyrinomonadaceae bacterium | reverse complement strand
ACAATGGTTGGTGATAAGAAAGAATCTCTCCCGCATCGGTACTCCTCGGAGGTGTTTTATGTTGAAACGGATGAATTTGGTGCGCTTATTGGGTGCGGCGCTCGTGCTTATTTGTGGCGGACTATCCGTCCTGGCCCAATCGCCCAAGGACAGTTTTGTGATCTATGCCAAAGCGGGTCGCATTAACCAGGCGTCGGGCGAGGCCCGGGTCCGTGCCGCCGGTACCGAAACCAGCAAAATTCTCACGGTTAGCGATGAACTGAATCAAGGTGACGTTGTGACCACGGGCGATAACGCCCGGTTGGAAGTTCTGCTTAGCCCGGGTTCATACTTCCGCTTGGCGAATCAGGCGCAATTCACCATGTCCGGTACCTCGCTGGAAGACATTCGCGTGTTCCTGACCGAGGGCAGTGCGGTGGTCGAGACCGGCGGGGGCCCCGATGAAGCGTTTCGCATTCAGGTGGCCACGCCGTCAGGTACGACCATCATTGAGAAACGCGGAATCTATCGCTTGAATGTAACCAAAGACCGTACCGAAATGTTGGTCCTAAAGGGCGAGGCCCTGGCCCGGCCGGCGATGGTTAAGGTAAAAGGCGGCAAAATGCTTGTCGTTAATGGCAAGGTAGCCGAACCGGTCGCCAAGTTTGATAAAAAGGCGATGCTGGATGAATTGGATGATTGGAGCAGAACTCGCGCCGAGTTTTTGGCCAAGGCGAATCGAAGCCTTGATCAACGTGATCTTTCGCGGGCACTTAACAGTTTTGGTTCGATCAACGGATTCTCCGGTTCGGGCCGCATGTCGGGATACTGGCTGTTTAGCCGGCGGTTGGGGTTCTGCCTGTTCATGCCGTTCGATCCCTGGGATTGGAGTTCACCCTATGGATTTGGCTATAACAATGGCGGAGGTTGGTGGCCCACTTATTCGAATCCGAATACTGCCGGTAACGGCAACGGTAGCGGAACGATCATAAACACGCCGATCAAGGTTCCGGATACACCGATCATCGCGCAACCCGGTCCGCGGAGTGGGAGCACGTCGGGTCCCTTGTCGCAACCAGGACCGGTCAAGGTGCAGTAGCTCTCTCAGGATCATAGTTTGATATTGGAAAAAAGGGTGCACGTTACGGCGTGCACCTTTTTTTGTGCGCCAGCTTGCGCGTTTTGGTGGTGGCGCAGGCGGAACATTCTTGCCGTCGTTCCGTACAACCAATTAGCTACCATTGTCTTGCACGGAGGCACCTATGCGAACCGCGATTAGCGTGGGCCGGGTCATCGGCGTGCTGTTGATCCTTCAGCTGGCGGGACTGATCATTCCGTTCGTATTGCTACTTCCATTAACCCGGGGTCCACAGGATCAGCTCGCCAATGCCGCCGGCGCCTCGGGCCAGATCAAGTTGGCCGTGTTCCTACTGCTGGCGAATTGCGCGCTTACGATCGGCATCTCGATCGCGGTGTGGACCAGCTTACAGCAACGAAGCGAAGCATTGTCACTGTGGCTGCTGGCGGCAAGTCTGATCATGTTCTTGCTGCAGGCGTTCGACAATGTACAAATACTGTCGATAGTTTCTTTAAGCCAACAGTATAACCAGGCCAACGGGCCGACGGAGATATTCCAAACGCTGGCGGTAGCGGCCGGCTCGACCAGACGGTGGGCGCATTATTCGGAACTGCTGGCGATCGATGGGTGGATCCTGCTGTTCTACGTTTTGTTGTACCGCCAGGCGTTGGTCCCACGCGGACTGGCCGGGTTTGGGTTTCTCACGGCCCTGTTTCATGTAGCGGGCATCACGTTGCCTTTGTGGCTCGGCGTTTCCCCGGTGACGCCGATGGGCGCGATCATGACGCTGGGCCATCTCGCCGTAGGTTCATGGCTAGTTTTCAAGGGGTTCACGACACCCAAACCAAGTCCACCGGAGAGCCAGAATATCTGACCTTGGCGCCCTATTGCTAGCGGCAAAACCCTTGTCATCGCCCGTTTGCAGGAATACAATGCGGGGCAATTGCACATCCCCGCTGAATTTCATGTTTACTAGGTTCATCTGCGTTGGAGGTGGCGAATGACAAAATCAAAACTGATCGTCGGCATAATTTGCGTTGGCTTCGCTGTCCCAGGTAGCGCCGTGCCTGCGTTGGCCCAATCTGCCCAGGATAGTCTGGTGGTCTATGCCAAGGCGGGGCGGGTTAACCAATTGACTGGGACCGCGGCGGTTCGTCACTCAAAAACCGACCCGGTTCTGGCGTTGGCCGTTAATGACGAACTCGCAAATGGAGATCTGGTGGCGACCGGGGTTAATACGCGGCTCGAGGTCCTATTAAGTCCCGGAACCTATTTGCGCTTGGCTGACAATGCCGAGATCCAAATGATCTCGACCGATCTGGAAGACGTCCGCTTGATCCTCCGGCACGGCAGCGCCGTGATCGAAGTGGGCAACGGTCCCGATGAAATATTTAAGGTGCAGATCGCCATGCCTTCGGGGACCGCGGTCATCGAAAAGCGCGGCCTTTATCGTCTAAATGTCGAGGGAAAGCGTTCCGAACTATTGGTGATGGACGGCGGAACCGTTTTACAGCCGGCGATGATCAAGGTTGGAGAAAGCAAACGGGTTGCCGTCACCAGCGGTGTGGCTGAGCCAGTCACCAAGTTCGACAAGATGACGATTCGCGACTCCTTGGATAGCTGGAGCCAAGAACGGGCCGATCATTTGGCCAAGGCGAATCGTAGCCTTGATCAAGTCGAGTTGTCCCGCGTGATCCGAAACGCAGGTGGCTTTAGTGGGCGAACCGGTGGATATTGGGTACAAAGCGGCCTGCTTGGATATAGTGTATTTGTTCCGCTCGACCTGGGGCGTTGGAATTCGCCGTATGGCGTTGCCTACACCATCGGCGGCGGCGGCGGGTGGGCCGTGAACAATAACCCGGTGGCCCGCGGAACCGGCGGGAGCCCGGCGCCGGCCGTAACGCCAGCGGGTTCGGCCAAGGGCGGCCTGAATCCGACCGGTGTTCGCGTGCCGTAAACGTCCGACAGACGGTTGGTCTGTCGATACAAGAGTGGGTAAGGGCTCGGTCCAGTTAATGAGGACTTCTTGGAATGATGAATCGACAGGTTAACAACCTGTCGTACCGGAAACGTACGACAGACTGTTAGTCTGTCGATGCAAGTGTGGGTAAGAACTCAGTCCAGTTAACGAGGACTTCTTGGAATCTTGAATCGACAGGTTAACAACCTGTCGTACCCTGTGCTGGACAAACAAAGCCGCGCGCCGTTAAACTTCTCGGTTTCGGCACGCGGCTTTTTCTATTCCGTGTGCGGGTACTCGATTTAGCTGATATTTTTTTGGAGAGCAGAACTTTTTATGGCCATTTCGGCAACTCAATTACGCAAGGGTATGGTTATTCTATTCGATGGAAAGCTGTGCAAGATCATTGAATATCGTCATCACACGCCGGGAAATCTGCGTGCCATGGTGCAGACCAAGATGCGTGACCTGCGCACCGGCTCATCGTTCGAGCATCGCTTTCGTTCGGGCGACTCGGTCGAAAAAGCGGCCTTGGAGCAGCATGAAATGGAATACATGTATTCAGATGGTTCGCACCACCATTTCATGAATACCGAAAATTACGAACAGATCGCCATGAGCGAAGAAGATCTGGGCGATGCCGCGCCGTGGCTGATGCCGGGATTGAAGATACAGGTCGAATTTCATGATGGCGCGCCGATCGGCATCGAATTGCCGGCGTCGATGGAACTGTCGGTGGTCCGCACGGATCCGCCCCTCAAGGGCGCGACGGTTTCCAATGTGAATAAACCGGCCACCTTGGAGAATGGCGTGTCGATCCAGGTTCCGCCGTTCGTGAACGAAGGCGATAAGCTCCGCGTTGATCCGACCGAAGGCCGCTATATCGAGCGCGCGAAGTAGAATCCAGACCTAACGCTCCGGACGCAGATCTTTGCTTCGCGAAGTTTGGGATCGGCCGCGGGAATGGACCTGATGTATTTCGTCTACAGTTTTTTGCTGACCACGGGCCTGTTGCTACTCTCGCCGTATTTTCTTTACCAGGCCTGGCGGCACGGAAAATACCTGCCCTCGTTGCGCGAACGTTTGGGCTGGTTGCCGGCCTTCGAACATACGCGTCCGGTCATCTGGCTGCATTGCGTTTCCGTAGGCGAGACTCAAGCGGCGCGCCCTTTGGCCCAGGTCATTCGCGAACGATACCCGGATCATGACCTGGTGGTTACCACTACTACGCTTACGGGCCAAAACATCGCGCGCGAGGTTTTCGCCGATCTCGCGTGTCGCGTATTCTATTTCCCCTTTGACTGGCGTTTCGCGGTGCGCCGGACGATAAACCAAGTTCATCCTTCACTAGTTTTGATCATGGAGACCGAGATCTGGCCCAATTTCCTGCGCGAATGCGGCGAACGAAACATCCCGGTGGCGATCGTGAACGGTCGGCTATCGGAGCGCTCGTTTCGGCGTTACCAATTGGTGTCTGGCTTTATCCGCCGGGTGCTGGGTGATGTGCAATTGGCGGCAATGCAGTCGACCGCTGACGCCGAGCGGATCGTGGCCCTAGGTTTAGCGCCCGTTCGGAGCCTAGTCGCAGGAAATATCAAGTTCGACCTGGCGCCCGCGCCCGCGGAAGAAGTTCTGGCTCGGGAACTCTGCCGGCGTTTTGGCTTGGATGCGGACCGTCCGGTGATCGTCGCCGCCAGCACCCACACGCCGGAAGAAGCGGTCATTCTGGCCGCCTATCGTGAATTGAAACGAAGTCGGCCCGACGCGCGCCTGGTGGTGGTGCCGCGCCACCCCGAACGATTTGCCGAGGTGGCCGCCTTGATCAACCGCTCCGAATTCAGCAGCGCCCGGCGAAGTGGTAAGCCAGACAAAAAAGATCGCGATTGCGATGTAGTGCTGCTTGATTCGATCGGCGAACTGCGCGCGATGATGAGTCTCGCCGACCTAGTTTTTGTCGGCGGTAGCATCGCTGCCACCGGCGGGCACAATGTGCTGGAACCCGCCGCGCTAAAGAAATGCATTATTACCGGCGCGCATACCTTCAACTTTACGGAAATTGTCGGTACCTTGGTGGCGGCGGATGCTTTGGTACAATTGGGCCTGTTACCGGTTGCCGAAGCAACGACGGAACTCGCGCGCCACTTCCGTGAATTGCTGGCGGATGACGAACGGCGGGCCGGCCTGGCCCAGCGCGCATTTGATGTTGTCCAGGCCAATCGCGGCGCTACCGACCGAACCGTCGAAGCCGTCGGTCGGTTGATCCCGACCGTCTAGATCGCCTAAAAATACGAATTGAGTAGCTATGATCGTTTTGCCCGAAATATTTGTTAGCACTGATATCGAAACGGACGGACCATTGCCGGGCCGCCACTCTATGTTGAGCTTTGCCTCGGCCGCGTATTTGTCCGACAAGACGCTGGTCGGTACCTTCTCGGCCAACTTGGAGACCCTGCCCGGCGCTACCACCGATCCGCGTACGATGAAGTGGTGGAAAACGCAGAAGAAAGCGTGGGCCGCGTGCCGGTTGGATCTGCAATCACCCGAAGCCGCGTTGCGCAATTACGTGGCCTGGGTCAGAAGCTTGCCGGGGACCCCGGTCTTCGTGGGTTATCCGGCCGGGTTCGATTTCACCTACATGTATTGGTACCTGCTGAGTTTTGTGGGAGAGAATCCGTTTTCGTTCGCGGCGTTGGATATCAAGACCTATGCGATGTCGATGATGAAACGACCCTTTCACGACACCATCAAACGCAATATGCCGCGCCACTGGTTCGACGATTTTCCGCACACTCATGTTGCGTTGGACGACGCGCTGGAGCAGGGCGCGCTGTTCTGCAACATGTTGGCCGAGAACCTAAAGGATCAAGCCGAGTCCAAGTAATGTCGCCCGTTCGCCCATTCCCCTGGTGGCCCACCAACGTGCTTTATGGCGCGGGGACGGCCGTTAGACGGCGGCTGTATGGGTCGGGATTGCTTCGCACCAGTCACCTTTCCGTTCCCGTCATTAGCGTCGGGAATATCAGCGCGGGCGGTACGGGCAAGACGCCGCTGGTCCAATGGCTGGTCGAACGACTCTTTGCCGAAGGTTTTAAGATCTGCGTGGTGTCGCGTGGTTACGGCCGGCCGGATCCGGGAAAGCAAGTATTGGCCTCGGACGGCAGATCGGTTCTGGCCGGCGCCGACCGGGCGGGAGATGAACCGGCGCTGTTGGCGGAATCGCTGATCGGCCAGGCGGCGGTGCTCTGTAACGTCGACCGGTTTGCTGGCGCCGCTTGGGCGGTCGAAAATTTGGGTTCGGACCTGATCATTCTGGACGACGCGTTCCAGCATTTTCAGTTAGATCGGACGTTGGACCTGGTGGTGGTCGATGCCTCACGGCCGTTCGACGGGTTGATGCGCGAGGGGGTGAGGGCGTTACGCCGGGCCGATGCGATCTTGCTTTCACGTGCAGAGTTAGCCAGCGATCTACCTAAACTTCATGACCTGGTGTCCCGGGCCAGCGGTGGCCGGCCGACCTTTTCCGCTTGGCTCGAAACTACGGACCTTAGGCCGCTCGCTGGTTCTACCAAGGGCACCGAGATCCCGGCGGGTGCGCGCGTTAGTGCATTCTGTGGTGTGGGTAATCCCGATTCATTCTTCGCCCAAGTCAAACGCGAACCGTTCGAGTTGGTTTATTCCAGCAAATTCTTAGACCACAAATCCTACACGCAAAATGATGTGAATATCGTTGATCGGGGGGCGCGTGAGGCCGGAGCGAATTATCTGATCACCACCGCGAAAGACGAGGTCAAATTGCGGTCGCTTCAATTCGAGTTACCGGTGTTCGTGCTCGTGACGACGCTTTTCGTCGATCGTGCCGAGGATTTCTTGGATTTGATCAAGCAGATACTGTCGACCGCCGTTCACACCGGTTCTTATGGTAAGGCGGACCGCTAATCCTGTTACCGGCTCCCCCTCTCCCTTTGGGAGATGGGGGTTGGGGGGCATACGCGCTAACTTAAGAAAGAAATCGTCAATGTTTTATTGTATAGTGTGGTCATGAAAAAACCAACAGTTCTTGATCAGGATTGGAAGTTTTTGATGACTTTGTTTCCCTCC
>JBDSEC010000474.1:0-3028 GCA_039920205.1 Pyrinomonadaceae bacterium | reverse complement strand
TTCAACACCTATGAAAAGGTCACACCCGAGTTCGTGGCGCGCGTTTGGCTGGGTGATAAGTACGCGGGCGAAAACTCGTTCGTTGGCCGTTCGACCGATAGCTATCAGTTGAACATACCGATGCACTACCTGACGGAAACGCCGGGGCCGCAGAACCTGATCTTGTCCAAGGACGGACCCGGCCGGTTGTACTACCGCATCGGCATGAAGTACGCGCCGACCAGTTTGGACCTGAAACCCGCCGACTATGGCTTTACCGTCGAGCGCGTCTATGAAGCGATCGACGACCCGGCCGATGTGCGGCGCGAAGCCGATGGCACTTGGGTGATCAAGGCTGGCGCAAAAGTGCGGGTGCGGCTGACGATGGTCGCGCAATCGCGCCGCTATCACGTAGCGCTGGTCGATCCGCTACCCGCCGGTTTGGAAGCGTTGAATCCGGCGTTAGCCGTGACCGGGTCGTTACCGAGTGATGATCAGCAAACGGGTGTGGTCGAAGTCGGCGGCCGCGGACTAGGTTATGGCTGGTGGTGGTGGCGGCCCGTCTGGTACGAGCACCAGAACCTGCGCGACGAACGGGTCGAGGCGTTTACTTCCCTGCTATGGGAAGGCGTTTACAAATACTCGTACATCGCCCGCGCCACGACCCCGGGACTCTTCGTCGTTCCCCCGACCAAAGCCGAAGAGATGTACCACCCCGAGACCTTCGGCCGCGGTGGAACTGACCACGTTCGAATCGAGTAGTTGATCCGGACAACTCAACCAATGCCAACGGGCCCCATAAATAAACGGGGCCTGTTCGCATTTATTCGCGAATGATCAGTTGAAAAGAAGTTTTTGCCGCGGATTTTCGTGGATGAAACGGATCTGAATAAAACCTCCTTAACGTTTCTTCGTTTTTTTCTTTTCAGATCCGTTTTATCCGGGTAGATCCGCGGCTAAATTTATTCCGGAGTTGCGGCGCCAAACGAAGTACACCGGGATGCCGGTGAGCACAAGTAAATACCCGATACCCGACGTTGCGGGCGCCAGGTAGGCCAGGTCGATGATCAAAAACGCGGCCAGGGTCATATAGATCAACGGCGTCAGCGGGTAACCGAAAGTGCGATAAGGGCGTTCCAATTGCGGAGTGGTGCGGCGCATGACGATCACCGCGGCGACCATCATTCCGTAAAATACCAGATCCACCGAAACGATATATTCCAACAGTTGAGTGTAAACATTGCCATAAACGACCGCGCCGGTCTTAGGATCTGTTGTGATCGCGCGCGGCAGCGTAAGGAATGCTGCCCACAACCCTTGCGCGATCAGGGCCACCGCTGGAACGTGATGCGCATTCAGCCGACCGATACTCTTGAAAAACAATCCATCCTTTGACATCGCGTAATAGACGCGCGCTCCGGCCAAGATCAACCCGTTATTACAACCAAAGGTCGAGATCATTATGGTCACGGCCATAATAACGGCGCCACGCGGGCCGAAGATGGTCTGCATCATGGCGGTCGCCACCCTCGGCGCCTTCTGGATATCAATCAGCGGCAAGGTCACAACGTAAGCCAGGTTTGCCAACAGATAGAGTCCCACCACGATCGCACAACCCAGCATCAAGGCGCGTGGCAAGTTGCGGCCGGGCTCGCGCACTTCGCCGCCCATGAAGGTCACATTGTTCCACGCGGATTGCGCAAACAACGGTCCCGTCATAGCCTTGCCTAACAGCATTACCAGGGCCAATCCGCCGACGACCGTTAGGCTGCTTTGCGCCGTCTGCGGTGTCCATCCATTGGCCCACGAATTCCACCACGACGAGGTGTAGGCCGCGCTGTTCGCATTCCACCCCCAGGCCAAGCCAACGATGATCAACCCGGCCAGGGCGGCGGTCTTGGTAAACGTGAATGTGTTCTGGATCAGCTTTCCGGTCTTCAACCCGCTCGTGTTCGTGACGGTCAATATTAGGATCACGATGATCGCGACCAGTTGCTCGGTCGAAAGACTGATCGCGTAGCCGCCGAATAACGGCACCGGCGCGACCAGGTAATTGTCGCCCGCCACCCGCCCGGTCAATACTCCCATGAACCGGGCAAACGCGATCGCGACCGCCGCGATGGTCCCGGTTTGAATCACGAAGAACAGCCCCCAGCCAAAAAGAAAACCCGAGAGCGGGTTATAGGCCTCGCGCAGGAAAACATATTGTCCGCCGGCGTGCGGCATCATCGCGGAAAGCTCGGCACAACAGAGAGCCCCCGTGAGGGTCAGCAATCCCGCCAATGCCCAGGCGGCCAGCAGCCAGCCCGGTGAACCAACCAGCCGCGCGGACTCGGCGGAGGTCAGAAAAATGCCGGAACCGATCATCGAGCCCACCACGATCATCGTCGCATCAACCCAACCGAGTCCGCGTTCAAGTTTTAGCTTTGCCTCCGCCACCAGCCTATTCCTCCGCTCAAAAAAGCAGCCACGGACGAGCGCCAGAACACCGACGGTTGCCCCATAGACAATCTTCGTACGTGTGTCCCAGCGCTCATACGTGGCCCCAGGTCCAAATACCGCAAACCGAGGTTAACTACTGCGGTTTGATCTTTTCCGGATTTTCGCTGGCGATCTTGTCGGCCTTACGCGCCAAGTCCTTAGCTTGATCCAGCAACTTCTTGTAATTGTCGTTGCGTTTACGGAAATCCGCGATCGCCGTCGCCAACTTGTCGCGGTCGGTGCTGTCGTAATTCTCGCGCATGATCTTGGCAGCTTCGCGGCGTTCCTTGAAGGCCTCGATCTTCTTGCGCAGCGATTGCGACGTCAGATCCAAATATTCCTTGGCTTTGGAATCGATATCCTTCTTGGCGGCCTCTTCGAAATTCTTTGCAGCTTCCTCGCCCAGCTTTAGGCCATCGTCGATGGCTTTGATCAGCACATCCAATTCGCTCTTAACCTTGGCCGTGTCGTGCGCCTTGTCGGCGGCTTCCAGATCGCGGACGTTGGTCTCGTTCTCGTCCTGGATCTTATCGATCTGTTTGATCTTCGCGTTCGCGTCCTGGATCAG
>JBDSEC010000473.1:0-3239 GCA_039920205.1 Pyrinomonadaceae bacterium | reverse complement strand
TGAACGGTGCAGATTTTACTTTGTGCGGCTTAGCGACACTGCTGCTTTGCGCCCTGGGCCCCTGGGAAATCGTCCAAGATCGTTTTAGGCCTGGAGGATTCACCCTATGCGCTAACACACGCAAAGGTGCAAAGTAGGAATCAAGCGGCCGATCTAATGCCGGAACTCAAAACGCGAGTTGCCACTGCGCGCTTCTCCTAACCGGCGTTAAACTTTAGTACTCAAGCGTGCTATTGTGCCGGTTTGCACTGTCGCTAACCGCTACCGATCGATCGTTGCTGTCTGGAGATATCATGAAAACCCGATCTATTTTAGCTCTGGCCGTTTCCGTCCTGTTTGGTTCGATTTTCTCGGCGGCACCGACCATCAAAGCGGATGGTACGACGCGCGAACAAGAGGTCGCCCGCGCCGCCGAAGCCATGCGTGATCGATTGGTGGCGCAGCGCCGCGACTTCCACATGCATCCGGAATTGTCGAATCGCGAGGTGCGTACCGCGGGGATCGTCGCTGCGCGGCTGAAAGAACTCGGATTGGAAGACATAAAGGTCAACGTTGGAAAGTATGGCGTGACGGCACTGCTGCGCGGTGAAAAACCTGGTCCGGTCGTGGCCGTTCGTGCCGATATGGACGCGTTGCCGATCACCGAAGTTAACGATGTTCCGTATAAGTCGCAGACGCCGGGCGTGAAACATGCATGTGGGCACGATGCCCACACCACCGTCGAATTGGGCGTGGCTGAGGTTTTGAGCAAGATGCGCAGCCAGATCCACGGCACCATCAAATTCATCTTTCAACCGGCCGAGGAAGGCGCTCCTGCGGGTGAAGAAGGCGGCGCGAAGTTCATGATCAAGGAAGGGGCGTTGGAGAACCCGCGCCCGCAAGCGATCTTTGGTCTTCACACCGAACCGAATCTGCAGGTGGGTAGCATTGGCTATCATTCGGGACCGGCCATGGCTTCTTCAGACCGCGTCTTGCTCACCGTAAAAGGACTTAGTGTTCATGGCGCGCTGCCGTACAAAGGCATTGATGCCATCGTGGTTTCGGCCGAATGTATCCTGGCGCTGCAGACTATTCACAGCCGGCGCATCGACACGCAAGAACCGTTCGTATTGACCATCGGCATGATCAACGGCGGGGTCCGCAATAATGTGATCGCCGGCGAGGTGAAGATGGAAGGCACACTGCGCGCTTTCAGCGAAGATAACCGGCAAAAAGTCATCGCCGCCATGCGGCAGACGCTGGATGGCATTACGGCGGCCAATGGTGCGACCTATGACTTGCAAGTGGTCGAAAATGCCGCCGGGACCAGTAACGACCCGGCTTTGGTTGATGAAACGCTGGGGACGATCCGCCGGGTAGTGGGTGAGAAGAATGTACTGCCGTTGCGGCCGTTAATGCCGGCCGAGGATTTTTCTTATTATCAGAAGGTCATGCCGGGGTTCTATTACTTTCTTGGTGTAGGAAATGTGAAAAAAGGCGTGACGGCGCAGTGGCATACGCCCGACTTTGACATAGACGAGGATAGTTTGGTCGTCGGGGTAAAAGTTATGTCTAATGTGCTGCTAGATTACCTTGATCGACATGCGAAGGACGCCCCAACTTCCGCAGCGGGGGGAAATCCTGCGGCTCGGCCCTGATTATTGGCGTTCTATCCCTTTTGGGCAACACGGAGGTGCCGAAACTGCGTCATACCGGCTCGAAACTCCGTACCAATGTTAATATTGCGGGTAGTTGCCGCGTCCTGTATTTGGACTGGCAGCGGAACTCGCTCAATTCCATTTCGGTTTTATTGAAAAACTAACCGGGAAAGGGCGCATCCCAAACATGCCGACACGAATTACGCAGATCGAAGACGAGTCCGCCGGCCGGACGATTTTGCGGGTCGAGGGCTCAGTGGAACTGGCCGACGCGGAATTGCTTCAGCGATTGAGCCATGACCTTTTAAGCAATGGGGCCAAGGCGATCACCTTGGATCTGACCGACATAACGTTTTTGGATAGCGAAAGCGGGTCGGTTTTGGCCCAACTGAAGCGGCAGGGCGTAACCCTGGACGGAATTCATACGATCGTACAGCGCGAGATAGAATCCGCCGAACATGCCGAATTGGCGGCCAACGCGGGAAGCTCGGGCAGCGCCTAAGTAAATTGGGCCGGGCCCAGTTTGTTTGAACAATTGCAGGCCCGGCAGCGTATTACTAGGCGATGGGAAGATTTGAATCACAGATGGGTCGACGGGCCAGGGTTGTACTTTTCACGGTAGCGGCCGGCGTGCTGCTTTTTGTGTTTTCAGGCCCGGTCGCGGCTCAATCCAGGAAAAAGATCGTTAAATACGCGGTGCCGCGCACGGCCGAGATCGTTTCCGAAGCAAACGCTCCGGAATCAGCGAAGCCCGTCGAACGAAAAGTTGAAGCTGGCGCACCGGCGGGTTCCGCCTATCGAACGAGTTTGCGAGATCTGGTTACGTTACGCGAAACCGAACTTAACTCCGCGCTCGCGCAAAAGACCAAAATGGACGAATTGGCGCGCGATGGTCTGATCTCGCGAAAGGCTCTGGACGAAGCCGCCGAAACGATCGTGGAAGCGCGTGCAAAATTAGAAGACGCGAAGATGCGCCTGGCGTCGATCGATGCGTATCCGACCGCGGTTGACGAGGATATCGCGACTCAAAGTGAACCGGAACCGACCATCGCGGCTTCCGCCTCGGCACCCAAGTCGTTGTTAAAGAAGACCACGATGATCTATCCGCGGGGCAAAAGAAACGCGACCAAACGCCGAACGCCCTAAGGTTTTTACTATAAATTATTATTAGGTAGACGGCGGTCGACGGGCCGCCGTTTTCGATTGTTTAGACGCGTTTCGCGGTAAGTCGCGCTTTTTGTTAAGACGGGAACGTCTGAAGACGTTTCTCTGGACGATTGATCTGGTTTCGCCGCAAATCGAGCCTATTGTTGGGCACCCAACCCAAAGTTTTGTGTTATCTTTTGCGGCATGCCCGCTGACCAAAAAACTCCGTCTAGCCCGCAAGATCCAAACAACATTTCTGGCGAACCACAGCTCATTCGAGGCGTAGGCCTGGGCGGCGCCACGACGCTGAACATGATCGACATGATCGGTGTCGGTCCGTTCATTACCATCCCGCTGATCATCTCGGCCATGGGCGGGCCGCAGGCCATGCTGGGTTGGATCATCGGCGCGATATTGGTGATGTGCGATGGGTTAGTGTGGGCAGAACTCGGCGCG
>JBDSEC010000472.1:0-2802 GCA_039920205.1 Pyrinomonadaceae bacterium | reverse complement strand
CCTTCGTGCGCGCCTGCCAATTTCGTTCGACCATGTGGGGAATAGGATACGGGTTTCCGGGGCTCGGCTCAAAACGGGATCTCGCAAATCTGCCAGGCCCCGCGGCCTTTTATTCGCCTTGGGTCTGGAAAGAAGTCATTCCTGCCCCTTCCGGGGTTGATCTCAAGGGTTGATTTCGCTTCCGCCGAGTTCTATCCTTGCCCTTGCCTTATGACCGACACGAACGCCGCCGCCGCCTTACAAGAACACTTTGGCTTCGCTGGATTCCGCGAGGGACAGGGCGAAGTTGTCGATGCCGTTCTGGCGGGTCAGGACGCGGTCGTGGTCATGCCCACTGGTAGCGGAAAGTCGCTATGCTTCCAATTGCCCGCGTTGATGCGCGAGGGTTCTGCTTTAGTCGTTTCGCCCTTGATCGCGCTGATGAAGGACCAGGTCGATGCCCTGCACGATCGCGGCCTGCCCGCCACGTTTATCAACAGTTCATTGGCGGACTCCGAGGTTTCACGGCGATTGGCCGGGATCCGAAACGGCGAGTTCAAGCTGGTCTACATCGCGCCGGAACGATTTCGCAGCCCGCGCTTTCTGGAGGCGTTGGGCAGCATAAAGGTCTCGCTTTTCGCCGTGGACGAGGCCCATTGTATTTCGCAATGGGGGCACGATTTTCGGCCCGATTATATGCGGCTGCGCGCGGCGATCGAGGCCGCCGGTAGTCCGCAAGTCATCGCACTGACCGCGACCGCGACCCCCTATGTCCGCGATGATATTGTCGATCAGTTAAAGCTCCGCTCGCCCCGGGTTTTCGTCAGCGGTTTCGATCGGCCGAATTTGACCCTGGATGTGGTTCACACCACGCGCGAAGAACACAAGATCACTCATTTGAAAAACCTGGCCGCGACGTACGAAGGTGGTTCGGGGATCGTTTATGCTTCGACCCGCAAGGCCGTCGAACAGACCGCTCTACGATTGGCCGATTCGGGTTTGCGCGCGGTCGCATATCACGCGGGAATGCCGGACGAACAACGTTCACGCGTACAAGAAGATTTCATGACCGGCCGGTCGCAGATCATCGTCGCCACCAATGCGTTCGGCATGGGTATCGACAAAGCCGACATTCGTTTCGTCGCGCATTACCAGTTGCCGGGCTCGATCGAAGCGTATTACCAAGAGATCGGCCGCGCCGGCCGTGACGGATTGCCTGCGACGTGCACGCTCTTTTTTAACTACGCCGACAAACGCACGCAGGATTTCTTTATTGAGGGATCATATCCGCCACCCGATCTGATCGAACAAGTTTACCGGACGTTGGCCGATACGGGGTTGCAACAGATCGACCTTTCCGTAAGTGAGATCGCCAAACGGGCGGATCTGTCGAACGATATGGCGGTGCAATCATCGCTCTATATTCTGGAAAAGGCCGGGCACATCGAACGCGGTTCGAAGGGCGAACATCAGTCGGCGGTAAAGCTGCTGATGTCTGCGACGGACGCGCGGGCGAAGGTGGGCGATCGTGAATCGAAAGCGCGGACCGCATTGTTCGGATTGATCGGTTACGCACAGTTGAGCGAAAAGCGCGAGAGCGAGTTGAATTTGTCAGCCTTTGCCGCCTTCCTCGGCCGCGACGAAGCCGACGTCCGGCAGGGTCTGCGCCAACTGGCGGGCAACGGCGTGATCTCGTTCGTGCCCGCGCGCCGGATTCGCGGGGTGACGATGTTGGACTGGCCGCCGGTCAAGAAGCTGCGTATCAATCCGACGGACCTTAGCCGCCGCGCCGCACATGAACGCCGCAAGTTGCGCGACATGATCGAATACAGCTATGCCTCGACCTGTTATCGCGCATTCGTACTGGATTACTTTGGCGACATGCGCCATATGTCGAATTGCGGAACGTGCGGAAATTGCGACCCGATCGCACATAAGGTCGAACCGATCCCGTTGGTTGATTACGAAGAACCCCGGCGCGGCACCGGAACATCCGGCGCAAAAAAGCAGCGCATTCCCCGCGGCGTGGTCGAACGCGAACTAACCCCGGACGAAGCTTTAGCGGTACGCAAGATCCTGGCCTGCGCCGCGCGAATGAAGGGGCGCTTTGGCAAGGCGATGCTGGCATCGGTGGTGCGGGGAGCGAAAGAGAAGAAACTGTTGCAGGTGCGGTTGGACCAACTTTCGACTTACGGGATTCTAAACGGCATGAAGCAGGACGACCTGTTGGTTTACGTCGACGCGCTGATGAAAGCCGGTTGTCTGGTGCTAAAGGGCGGCGAATATCCAACGATCTTTATCACGCCGTTTGGTGAGGAGGTGATGCGCGAACAGGACACGGTCGAATTGGCGCTGCCATCAAGCGGTGGTGGAATTGTGGTCGCGAATGTCCCGGACACGGAAAGTTCTACTGGCGAGGTGGCATCAGGATTTTTGAAGGTCCGGGAATTAAAGACGCTTGAACCGACCTACGCGCTTTACGAACTGGGCCTGAACATCGACGAGATCGCCAAACAGCGCAAGCTCGCCTCCTCGACGATTGAAATGCATTTGGGTGACCTAATAATGCTGGGCCGGCGGGTGGACATTTCGCCCTATGTAACCGTCGAACAACGCGCGCAGATCGAACGCGCCGCCGCCAAACATGGATTGGACCGCCTGGCCCCGTTGCGCGAAGAATTACCCGACGATGTCACCTATCGCATGATCCACTTGGTCGTGGCCCAACTCCGCCGGGATCAACATCGGACCGCCGCTCCTAAATAATTCGCAAATTCACCACCTGAACCGCGTTCTTGGAATATCTATACATTCCAAAGCGTT
>JBDSEC010000471.1:0-11779 GCA_039920205.1 Pyrinomonadaceae bacterium | reverse complement strand
GATGGACCGAAGGGCGCAATTTGGAAGCGTTTATGGATCTGGCGGCCGAGGGCCGGTTGGATCTGGCGTCGTTGACGTCGCATCGGTTCTCGATCGATGACGGCGAAAGCGCCTATCAACTGATCTCGGGCGAAAGCAAGGAACCGTATTTGGGTATCGTGCTTACCTACGGTACCGAGCGCGCGGTCGAGACCAAGGTTACCCTGCAACTGGCCAAACGGACCGGTGCCGCGCCCGCCGTACGAATGGGTATGATCGGCGCGGGTGGTTACGCCAAGTCGATGTTGCTGCCGCATTTCAAGACCAATGGCGTTGAGTTCCGTTCCATCGCGACGTCGTCGGGAGTGTCCGCGCGTGACACGGGCGAACGGTTTGGTTTTCAATCCTGCGCGGCGGGCGCCGATGAAGTGATCAATGACGGCGAAACCAACTTGATCGTGATCGCGACGCGTCACGACAGTCACGCGGATTACGCCAAGCGCGCGTTGGCCGGAAACAAACACGTGTTCGTCGAAAAGCCGTTGGCCATGAACGACGACGAGTTGGACGAATTGTTGGCCATGGCGGCCGACGCGCCGGGCCGATTAATGTGCGGCTTCAACCGGCGGTTTTCGCCGATGGCCCTGGCCGCGCGCGAGTTCTTTAAGGATCTGCAAACCCCGCTTTCGATCCAGTACCGGATCAACAGCGGCCGCATTTCGCGCGAAAGCTGGATCCAAGACCCCATCCAAGGCGGCGGCCGGATCATTGGCGAGGGGTGCCACTTTATCGACTTAATGCACTACCTGACGGGATCGGTAACGACGCGTGTATTTGCCGAAGGCATCGCCAGCCGAAACCACGAGGTCATCGCCGAGGATTCCGTTTTCATCAACCTGCGTTTTGCCGATGGCTCGAACGGGTCGATCGCATATTTGGCCGAAGGCGACAAGGCCTTTCCCAAGGAACGGGTCGAGATCTATGGCGGTGGCCGGGTCTTCGTCATCGATGACTTCCGTCAATCGACCGCTTATAAGAACGGCCGCGAAACCGTCACCAAATTGCGTAATCAAGACAAGGGCCAGGCCAACGAAGTGCGTGCGGTCTGCGAGATGGTAAGGACGGGCGGCGATTCGCCGATCGCGCTTGCGGACCTGACGGCAACCACGCGCGCGACGTTCCGTATCCGCGAATCACTCCGCACCGGTTTGCCCGTTGAGGTGTAGGAGAGACTGGCCCGCGTTCGTGGCCCCGGCTTAAGCCGGAACGATTCGGATTTGGCTGGTTTCAAATGACTCGCAGGCTCCCCGTCCTCCCGCCTAAAGCCGTGGCTACGAACCGTAGAACCCGCCTAGTGGCGGTACTGCCAACTCGATGGGACCGCCTGATCTCCCGGTCAAACCACCTTGCCAAACCGGTCACTAACGCCGTACCATTTGCTGTCTCCAATTACATTCACCGGGCTTTGTAAATCGCCCCTTCCATCGATCCGTGGAGTATCGCTATGAAACCAATTCGTCCCATCGCTATCTGCCTGAATCTTTGCGCCTTGATCGCCCTGGCGGCTGGAAGTGTCGCCGCCCAACAAGCTCCGACTGACCCGCAGAACAATCCGCGCAAGGAGAAGAAAGAAAAGGGGAATCCGCTGGCCGATTGGGCGGAAAAGGATGTCACCCCGATCATGACTCCGGACGAGTTGCGGGCGTGGAAGTTGCTCAAAACCGACGAAGAGCGCGAGGCTTTCATCATCATATTTTGGCGGCTACGAGACACCGACCCGGATACCGAAGCGAACGAGTATCGCGAGGCCTATTACGAGCGGATGCAATACGCGAATGAGCATTTCAGTTCGGGCAAGCCGGGATACCTGACCGATCGCGGGCGGATCTATCTGGTCTATGGCAAACCGGACGAGATCGAATCGCACCCGTCGGGTGGTTCGTATCAGGGACCGACCGCGCAATCCAGCGCGGACACGACCTATCCATTCGAGATCTGGTTCTATCGCCACTTGCCCAACGTAGGTAACGGATTGGAATTGGAATTTGTGGACCGGACGGGCAGCGGAGAATTCCGTCTGGCAAATTCGCCGGACGAGAAGAACGCTCTGATAAATGTACCGGGACATCAATCACCGGGAGGTTTAATGAGCATCAATGCGGGTTATCAACGAGTTCAAGACAACCCGATCGAGATCATGATCCGCAACGCGAATCTGTTTCGGCCACCGCCGGTAGACTATAGCGGTCCCACTGGGATCCGGAGTGACAGCGGTCAAATCGATAATAGCGACCAATTGACCATCGACGTTCATGTCGATACTTTCCGGCAATCAGACCGGTCAGCGGTCGCTGCCATTACCGTCCAGACGCTGAATAACGAACTCGTTTTTATGCCCAATGGCGAGATACATAGCGCCCAAGTAAATATTTGGGGTAAGGTGACTTCAGTTGATCAACGAACCATCGCGCGCTTCCAAGATTCGGTTAAGACTAATGCCACCACCGCAGAGGTCGTCGATTTCAAAGGACGCCGGTCGGCTTATCAGAAAGTGATCTCGCTGCCGCCCGGCACCTACAAAGTTGACGTTTTCGTTCGCGATCTATACTCGCCCGCGGTCGGTCACAAAGTAGTCAACCTTACCGTTCCCAAATTCGACGGTCCGCAGGTTGCCCTCTCTTCGATCGTGCTTGCTTCCCGGTTGGAAACCCTCGGCACGCGTGCGCCGGGCTCGATGTTCACGATCGGCGATAAGAAGGTGATGCCCAACATTGCTGGCGAGTTTCGTCGTGGGCAGGACCTGGGCATTTACGCACAGGTTTACAACGCGGGCATCGACGAGACGACTTTGCGCCCGTCGGTCGAGGTTAGCTACGCGATCCTGAAGAATGGCGCGGACATTTACCGCCAAGCCGAGGATTGGACGGGTATGAGTGAGACCGGTCAGCGCATGACCTTGGCGCGGATCTTCCCGACCGCGGCGTTGACGCCGGGTACATATCAATTAGTGATCAGTTTGAAGGATAAGGTGACGGGATCGACCTTGACTCGTGCGGCAGATTTCAGCGTTATCCCTTAGGGCGGTCTTGGTGCGGCGGGGTGCAATTAAAAGTGCGAGTTTTGATTGACTTCGATGCAAACGGCGCGCAGCGCCGCACGGCAGAAACCCGACCGTGAGGGAGGGTGCCCCGGTGTTGGGGAAGCCGCACCTACAGAACAACCACCCCCGGGACCTGCGGTCCCTTACCCCTCCTTGACCAAGGAGGGGAGCTTGGTCGCGGCCGCCCCTTACTCATGCAGCAGGTTCTGCAGGATCGATTCACGCAACTCACGGCAGGCCTCGATGACCCACTCGTCAGCGACCTCACCGGGATACGGCCACTCTTCTTTCACTGCGGCAAATATTTCAGGCATAGATTTGCCGGCCAACATCAACTCGACTAGGAATAGATAGCCTTCGTTCCACTCCGGCAGGCCTAACACATTCGGTTCTGCTGACTGCAACACCCGCGTGTTTCCCAATCCATCGATCAATTCCAATATGTGTTCCATCGGATCGACTTGCGGTGAATATGCCCACATAAGTTTGATGATTTGGTCGCGATCGGGCAGATTCAGCAACAAGGCCAAAAAATATCTCTGCGCGTCCTGCGAAACCTGTCCTCGTCGCTTGATGATCTCAACGGCCCGATTTTCCGCGCTAAATACCTCAACGTATTTATCGATAAGCTCGCCATGAAGCGTCCGCGCAAACTCGACCAGATCCGCCGCTCGCTGATCTATCGCGCCGGGTTCGAACATCTGGCGCAAACTCGGCTGCCGCGTCCATTTGTTCACCTCGGCCAGTAGCAGAAACGCAGTATGTGCATCGGCCGTGCGCAAACATTCCCGGATCACCAGTTCGG
Organism: Pyrinomonadaceae bacterium; assembly: GCA_039920205.1. Taxonomy (GTDB): domain Bacteria; phylum Acidobacteriota; class Blastocatellia; order Pyrinomonadales; family Pyrinomonadaceae; genus JBDSEC01. Next base: position 7,895 of record JBDSEC010000471.1, on the reverse strand, counting down.
CATCCTGATGCGGTGTCGCCAGCATTAGCGCGACGGTCCGCACCCGCTTAGTAGTCAGTTGATCGCTAAAAAAGTGGTCGATCGCGATCGATGGCTTTAAATAATCGAACTGTGGTGTTTGCGTGGCAAGTTGAAAGGTGCGGACCGTGATGGTCGCCGAGGGCCGGGCCAAATGAAACAGGGAATGGGCAAAACTCGAACCTGGAATGATCTCGCTCACCGCGCCCTGCCTAAGTAACTCGGAAGATTCAAACACCACCTCGCCCAAACGAAAGTGGTCGTTGATCCGGCGACTCTCGTCGAAGCGATAGCGCGAATGCAAGCTTGAACCTTCAAGCACCTGAAACGCGCCCGCAAACGAGTGTTGGTGAATGGTGGTGGTGCCATCCAGCCAAAGATAAAGATCAATGAAGAAGCGCGGGCGATTCGCCAGCGTCAGCGGAAGGTTACTGAAACCGCCCGGCAGATCGCGCTGTTCGGTCAATCCGGGCGAGGTGCCCAACGATTCGAGGATCTGCCACGGTGTCACGCGTTCGTGCAGGTTGGCCTTTGCTAACGCCTCAGACGCTATCCGCGGAAACGCGAGCTCGTCATACCAGGTGGCGCGCCACGCGTGTTCGATCTCATCAGCTAATCGATCAAAAAGTTCCATAGGGTGACTGCCTGTATCGGCCTAATGCAACAAATTGTCAAGTGCCGAACACCGCGCGCGCGAACCTGGCCGGTTGGTAAGGGGTGTTGCTATTGATGTATATTTGAATTATCAAGCGATCGCTACTAGCTAATGAGATGAACGGCCGCAACGGTTGCGCGGTCTGGGGCTAAGCGAATCCACAATCTTATTGTCGCAGATATTGACCAAAGGAATGACCTCGCCGGCGCAATGGCATTGAGCGCATTACGGCCGGCCTATTTAATTTTATGAAGAGCGAAGTTATTGACAACTCTCAGATCCGCAAAGAGATAAAGATCGAGATCGATGGCGAGACCGTTCGCCGCACCTATGATGAGATAAGCAGCCGCTATGCCAAAGCCGTTAACGTTCCCGGTTTTCGCCCCGGACATGCGCCGGTTTCGGTGATTAAGACCCGGTACAAAGACGATATCCGCAGCGAAGTGCTGCGCGAACTCGTGCCGGATTCAATTACGGCCGCGATCGAAGAGCACAAACTGGAAGTGATCGGTGAACCCGATGTCCATTTGGAAAACTCCGAAGGCTTGAAGATGAATGGCAGCGAGCCGATCTCGCTGCACGTTCACGTCGAGGTAATGCCTGATATAGCATTAGGCGCCTATAAGGAATTGGAAGTCGAGCGCCGGGTGCGTCCAGTTACCGACGAACTCGTCGATGAAGCGATCGAACATTTGCGGCAGAACTCGGCGTCACTTGAGGCCGTCGAAGACCGCGGGGCCGAGGTCGGTGACACGGTGACCGTCGATCTGCTGGGCACATTTTTTGATTCGCCCGACGCCGAACCGATAAAGGTCGACGATGTCGATATTGAACTGGGCGGCGGCAAGGTGCAGCAGGAATTTTCCGACAATTTGTTGGGCGTAAAGGCCGATGAAGAGAAGTCCTTTACCGTGGCCTATCCCGAGGACTTTTCCTCGACCGGATTGGCCGGTAAGACCGTTGATTATATCGCCAAGGTTTTGGCGGTGCGACGACTTGCTTTGCCCGACATCGATGACGAATTTGTTAAGAGTCTCGACACCGAAGGCGTTACCAATGTTGATGAGTTGCGCGCGCGCGTGCGTTCGGACTTTGAAGAGCGCCACGGCCTGGACGCCGACAATTTAGTGCGCGCTGATCTGATCAAGCAGATGGTCGATGCCCATGAGTTGGAAGTACCGATGGCGTTCATTCAGCATCAAACCGGACAACTGGTTGATAACTTTGCGCGGGAATTGGCGGGACGCGGCATTGATCCGCGTGGTCAGGACGAGAGCTTTTGGCGCATGGTCGGGGCCCAAATGCAGCCGCAGGCCGAGCAGGATGTGCGCGGCATGTTGCTGATCGAACGCATCGCCGAAGAAGAGAAGATCGAGGTCAGCGATGACGAAGTAGCGGCGGAAATTGAACGCTTGGCGGAGGCCACCGGACAGTCGGTTGAGCAAGTGCGTGCTACCTTGACAAAGAATGAAGGCGAACGTAGCATCGCGAATAGGTTGCGCTCGCGCAAAGCGCTCGACCTCGTGGTTGAAAATGCACGCGTTACTGAAGGTGAGTGGCGCGAACCGGAGCCGCCCGCAGCGGCTGAAGAGTCGGCTGCGGAACCCGAAGCAAAATCGATAGACCAAACGGCGGACGAGGAAGAGAACGCGACCAGCGCCGAAGCCACGTCATCCACCACCTAACGAATTTGCCATTATTTTTTGCCCGGACCAGATTGGTCCAATTCCATTTGTCATTGATCTTTTGAGGTAGTTATGTTGGTTCCGATGGTAGTAGAGCAAACGTCACGTGGCGAGCGTGCGTTTGATATTTTCTCTCGCTTATTGAAGGACAATATTATCTTTTTGGGCACGCCGATCGACGACAACGTGGCCAACCTGATCGTGGCGCAATTATTATTTTTAGAAGCCGAAGATCCGGAAAAGGATATCAACATCTACATCAATTCGCCGGGCGGTTCGATCACGGCCGGGATGGCCATCTATGACACGATGCAATTCATCCGCCCCGACGTGACCACCATTTGCGTGGGCCAGTGTGCCTCGATGGGTGCCCTGCTGTTGACGGCAGGCGCGAAAGGGAAGCGGTTTGCGCTGCCCAACTCGCGCATATTGATCCATCAGCCATCGGGCGGTGCGCAGGGCCAGGCGACCGATATCCGCATCCAGGCGGAAGAGATCCTGCGCATGCGTGAATTGACCTCGCAGATCTTGGCCAAACACACGGGGCAGGATTACGATCAGGTCGAGCGCGATGTGGAACGCGACCGCATTCTTTCGCCCGTACAGGCCAAGGAATATGGTTTGATCGATGAAGTTATTGCCCACCGGGAATAACGATTGGTAACGTAGCTAGAGTTTACGAAGTATGGTTCGACGTACCGATGAAACATTGCGCTGCTCGTTCTGTGGCAAGTCCCAGAATGAAGTAAAGAAACTCATTGCTGGTCCCACGGTCTACATCTGCAATGAGTGCATCGACATCTGCAACGAGATCATTACCGATGATCAGCAGTCTGAAGCGGTAGCCACCCGGCCACCGCTGCCCAAGCCCAACGAGATCAAGAGCTTTTTGGACGAGTACGTGATCGGCCAGGAAGAGACCAAGAAGCGGCTGGCGGTCGCGGTCTATCAACATTACAAACGCATCGAGATGGCGCGTCGCCGGTCCGATGTCGAGATCCAGAAATCGAACATCTTGATGATCGGGCCGACGGGCACCGGCAAGACGCTGTTGGCGCAAACGATGGCGCGCATTCTGAATGTGCCGTTCACCATTGTTGATGCCACCACGCTGACCGAAGCGGGCTATGTCGGCGAGGATGTCGAGAACATTATCCTCAAACTGCTGCAATCGGCGAACGGCGACGTCGAACGCGCCCAGACTGGCATCATCTACATCGACGAGATCGACAAGATCTGCCGCAAGGACGAGAACCCTTCGATCACGCGCGATGTCTCCGGTGAAGGCGTGCAGCAGGCGCTCTTGAAAATTTTGGAAGGAACCGTTGCCAACGTGCCGCCCCAGGGTGGCCGTAAGCATCCGCACCAGGAATTTTTCCCCGTTGATACGACCAACATTCTGTTCATTTGCGGTGGCGCCTTCGTCGGCTTGGATCGCGTAGTCGAGCGACGGTTGCGCAACAAATCGCTGGGCTTCCAGGCGACGATCAAATCCGGTTCGGAACGCAATGCCGATGCTTTGAATCAGGCCCAGCCGGAAGACTTGGTTCGCTATGGATTGATCCCGGAATTTGTCGGACGTTTGCCGGTGATGGGTGTGCTGCACGAATTGGATGAAGCCGCTTTGATGCAGATCCTTACCGAACCGAAGAACGCCTTGGTCAAGCAGTATCAGCGCAAGTTCGATTTTGACAACGTAAAGCTGAAGTTCACCGAAGACGCTCTGCGAGCGGTTGCCGGTCAGGCCGTCGATCGCAAGGTCGGCGCGCGCGGGTTGATGATGATCTTGGAAGAGCTTTTGTTGGACGCGATGTACACCTTGCCGTCGCAAAAACGTATCAAAGAGTTCGTGATCACCAGCGAGATGGTCGAACGCCGGCGGGCGATGCCGGGCGAAGGGTTGGCGGATGTCGACGGTGCCGCGGCCTAGTTAGTAGTTTCCTCAATTAATTGCACCTGACCGGTGCTTCACCCCACCGGTCGAAACTCGATCACAGTTCGGTCGTTGGCGCGGAATTGTTCGAATTCGCTAGAAAAATGCGACCATTATTATGGTGGCGTGACGGCTTGAAATAGTTTAGAATTCAATAGGGCTTACAATCTTTGCGTGGCGTAGTTCGTTGCGCGGACCTTCCCGACCAGGTGATTTTTACCAAGGAAAAGAGTTAAAGCGAATCATGGAAGAGTATTCAGACCTCGCTCCGGCTGACATCGTTCGATTACCGATGGTGCCCATTCGTGATGTGGTGATCTTTCCCTTCACAAAGGTGGCGTTCAAGATCGGCCGGCCGGGCTCGGTCCGGGCTCTTGAGATCGCGCTAAACAACGATCGCACCATCTTTTTGGCCACCCAACACGACGCGACCATTGACGAACCAGCGCCCAATCAGATCTATCAAACCGGGACCGTGGGCCGGATCCTCCAATCACAAAAACAGGACAACGGACAGATCAAAGTCGTGGTCGAGGGGCGCGAGCGCGCGACCACGATCCGCATAGATAATAACAACGGGATGTTCACCGCCATGGTACGGCGGGCGCCTGCGCTGCCCGAAGCCGGCGGACGGGTCGATCTATTAGTCCAACGTATTCATACCCTGGTCGAACAGCATTTACGCCTGGCGCCGGACGCACAGACCGATGCGCTGCAAACGGCTTTGCGGAATCAAGATGCTTCGCATTTGGCGGACGCGCTGGCGTCGCAATTGCGGATCTCGGTTGAGGACAAGCAGGGCTTGCTCGAGATCTTTTCGACCCAGGCGCGGCTCGCCCGCTTGATCGAAATTCTCGAGGTCGAGTTGGAAAAACGCCAACTCGATCGCACGATCCAAAACCGCGTCAAGCGGCAGATGGAAAAGGCGCAGAAGGAGTACTACCTCAACGAACAGATCAAGGCGATCCACAAAGAATTAGGTCGCAAGGACGAAAAGGCCGAGCTGGAAGATCTGAAGAAGCGGATCGAAGAAGCCGGCATGTCCGAAGAAGCTAAGGAGAAAGCGATGCAGGAATTGCATCGTCTGGAAGCCATGCCGCCGATGTCTGCCGAGGGCACCGTTTCACGTACTTACATCGACTGGCTTTTGAGTGTGCCTTGGAAAGAGAAGTCAGAAGAGATCAACGATCTGAACCAGGCCGAGGAAGTTCTTAACGACGACCATTACGGTTTGGAAAAGATCAAGGATCGCATTTTGGAATATTTGGCGGTGCGCCAACTGGTCAAATCACCCAAGGGGTCGATTCTGTGTTTCGTCGGCCCGCCGGGCGTGGGAAAGACTTCGTTGGGTAAATCGATCGCTCGAGCGACGGGACGAAAGTTTGTCAGGCTTTCGTTGGGCGGCGTGCGTGACGAGGCCGAGATCCGGGGACATCGTCGAACCTACATCGGAGCGTTGCCCGGCCAGATCATTCAGATGATGAAGAAGGCGGGAACGGTCAACCCGCTGGTCTTGCTGGACGAGGTGGACAAACTGGGCGCGGATTTCCGCGGCGATCCGTCATCGGCGTTGCTTGAGGTGCTGGATCCGGAACAGAACAATACATTTCAGGATCACTATTTAGACGTCGAATACGACCTGTCCAAGGTCTTCTTTATTGCGACGGCGAACGTGCTGCATACGATCCCCCCGGCCTTGCAAGACCGGTTGGAGATCTTGCGGCTATCTGGCTACACCGAACGCGAGAAGCTAGAGATCGCCAAGCAGCATTTGGTCGCGAAACAGGCAGAAGGCAATGGTCTGTTACCGGCGCAGGTCGATTTCACGGATGACGGTTTGCTTGAGATCATTCGAAACTATACCCGCGAATCCGGGGTGCGCAATTTAGAACGCGAGATCGGTTCCTGTATGCGTAAGGTCGCGCGCAAGGTGGTTAGCGAATCGGCGGGTGAAGTTTCGACCGATGTCGTGACCGCCGCAAGGGTGCGCGAAATGCTGGGCCCGATCAAGTATCAGAAACAGGGCATGGCGGCGACCAGTGAGATCGGATTGGCCACGGGTCTGGCCTGGACCGAAGTCGGTGGCGAAGTGCTGCAGATCGAAGCCACGCTGACCAATGGACGCGGCAACGTAACCTTGACCGGCAAGCTGGGCGAGGTCATGCAAGAATCCGCTCAGGCCGCGTTGACCTGTATCAAATCACGCTCGGAACGTCTGGGCACGAGTCTGGAATTCATTCGTAAGCGTGATCTGCATATTCACATTCCCGAAGGCGCCATTCCGAAGGACGGACCGTCCGCCGGCATTACTTTGGCGACGGCAATGGTGTCGGCTTTGACGCGGTCTCCGGTACATCGCGAAGTCGCGATGACGGGCGAGATCACCCTGCGCGGCAAGGTGCTTCCAATCGGGGGAGTGAAAGAAAAATTATTGGCCGCGCATCGGTTCGGCATCACCACGATCTTGTTGCCCAAAGACAATGAAAAGGATCTGGTTGAAGTGCCAGCCGAAGTTCGGGATAGTTTAACTATCCATTTGGTGGAAACGATCGACGAGGTGTTGACCCTCGCCCTGGGCGAGCCCGCGCCGGTGTTGGACGAAGCGCCGAGTTCACCTGCGCTCTGGACCACCGAACCGCCTTCGCACGGGTTGCCGTCGGCGGCCGACTAGCTCACCGAGTTTACTACTTAACCGCGGGTGCCGGATGCGAACCGGTCCCCGCGGTTTTTCACTTGTGCCGGTCATGCCGCTAGTGCGTTGCATACTTGAAATATTCCTGCACATGTAATATGGTTCGCAAGCCGAATTTAACGGCTGAAGGAGAATAAAACTATGGGTAAACATGATGATGCCAGTTTGATCTTGAAGCTTTACGAACTCCGCCGCGAGGAAGTCATGCGCCGGGCGCGCAATTGGATCGTGATGGAATTCAACCCGGAAACCGCGGACGACGTAGTAGCGGCGATCATGGGCGAGAATAGTGCCTATGTCCGGATGGTGGCTACCTATTGGGATATGGCCTGTTCGTTTGTCACCAACGGGGCGATCGACGAGCAGATGTTCAATGATGCCAACCAAGAACATGTGGTGGTCTTTGCGAAAATGTCCCACATTCTAGAAGAGGTGCGGGTCAAGATGAACGCCCCCAACATGCTGCTTCATGTCGAAACGCTGGTGATGAAACTGCCGGATATCGAGAACCGGTTACCAGCCATTCGCGAGCGGTTCAAGAATCTGGCCGCGTTGCGCGAAGAGGCCGTTCGCGCCCAGTCTGCGTAGCTATTACTTGATCCTGACGGCGGGCCGCATTCCGCGCCCCGCCGCCAGATAATATTTTTGGTCCAACCGATCAACCCCAATTTCGCCTTTTACGCATTATGAAGATCACCAGCGCCGTGTTCGTTAAAAGTGCGTTTGGCGAAGAACATTGGCCCCTGACGAAATTACCCGAAGTGGCTTTTCTGGGCCGGTCAAATGTGGGTAAGTCCAGCCTGATCAACTCTTTGCTGTCGGTTCGTGGTCTGGCGCGAACCTCGAATACGCCCGGCCGGACCCAGGCGTTAAACTATTTCTTGATCAACGAACGGTTCCACTTTGTAGACC
>JBDSEC010000470.1:0-7451 GCA_039920205.1 Pyrinomonadaceae bacterium | reverse complement strand
AAACTGGTGCGCGCGAGCGCTAACTGTTGCATTCCTTGAACTTCCCGGACCCAACGAACCATCTCTGCTTTAGGTAATGTCCGTGGCGGGCCGGGAAAGTTCCACAAAATTGCGTTAATTCACTGATTTCGCCAGTAGTAGCCAGACGCGTGTGCCTGGCCAATAGTTGATATTGTTCGCCACGGTCGCACCTGCCCAAAAAAGTAGCCGGGTCAGGCCCCGCTGGCCTGATGCATCGCCCGCAGCGAGTCCGGGACAAACATAGTAATGTGATGGGTGGTCGTCCGACCGTCTGCAAATGCCTGATAAAGCTGGAATTCCGGTAACTGCAGGCAACTCAACGGCGACTGGTCGTTATAGCCGGTGTCGATTCCCACGGCGCTATTGGCGATATAGATGCCGTGGCGGCCTATCCGCCCCATCAACGGGAGATAGGGCGTTGGCGTGTGGCCGAAAATGCACGGCTTGCCGTGATAGTTCCGGTAGAACTCGACGTCGCGGGTCCAGAGCAGTACCCGTGGATGCGTGTCCCGCGGATGTTTGTCGGGCAGCAGTCCGGCATGAACATAGAGAGCGTATTCGTCCTCGTGAAAGTAGGGCATGCTGCGAAAGAATTCCACATGTTCCGCCGGCACAGCTCTTGAGATGCGGTCGCGTGCGGCCGTAAGGTCGGCCACGCTGTCGATCTCGAGATACGTGCCGGTGTATTGGTGATAGGTGAATTCGCCGCCGGCCGCGGGGGTGAACCAGAGACCCGCCCCCTCGTCGATACAATCCAGCAGCATTTGTTCATGATTGCCGCGAATGGTAATGACCCGGTCCGGGTTGATCGCTTTCAGGGCAAGAACATCGGCGACCACCCCTGGGGCATCGTCACCGCGGTCGATCAGATCGCCCAAGAATACGAGGGTATCGACCGACTCGTCGCGGGGCATCAGGTCGAGTAGAGCGTTCATCTGACCGCGCCGCCCGTGAATGTCACCGATGACAAATGTCTTCATAAGGAGATATTCCGTTGGTAGAGGAACCGATCAAGCGCCGGCCGATGGACCGGCACCGGCAGCGGCCGCCATACCGGCCAGGGCGCTTTCCAAACGAGGGTCATCCATGAATGGCTCCCACACGGGGTCTATGTCGACCCAGCGGCGATTTTCATTTCCCATTGCCACCGAACGCCGCAACCAATGGAAAGCGCCATCGGCGTCGCCGACAACGGCCTCGGCAGCGGCCATCCAATAGGCCACATCGGCATCCGCATCGGCACAAAGTTCAACCCGTTGGTCCAATTGTGCCCGCGCGCCGTCCTCATCTCCGTTCACCCACAGCGTGATAGCGTAAAGCGGGCGCACCCCGTGCATCTCGGGATGCCGGTCAAGTATCTGTTCCAACTGGGCCTGGGCTCCCGGGAGATCCATCTTTCGTAAACAGAGCACCGCGCGATAGATGTTCAGAAGCGGATAGTCTGGTTCGGTCGCCGCGGCTACGTCCAACTCGAGATTCGCATCGTCGTTACGCCCCTGGTACATGAAGATTCGCGCCCGGTTGAACGACACCAATCCGCGCTCGGCCGGGTTAAGCCGCAACATGCGATTGAAACTGTTCAGCGCCGCTTCGTAATCTCCGCGCAGACGCTGGACCGTGCCGTTGACGAAATGGACGCCAATATCGTTCGGGCTGTCGGCCATCAAGGTGGCGATCAGATTATGGGCCTCGGTCTTTTCGCCACGCGAAAGGTGGACAAAGACCATCAGCAGCCGCGCCTCTAACTGTTTGGGTTCGGCGGCGAGCGCCAAGGCAAATTCCGATGCAGCCCGTTCATAGTCGGCGGCATTCCCGTAATACTTGATCACCCGGTTTACATAGGCCGCACCCAGTGCGCTATGGGCCAAGGTAAACGTCGGATCCAATTCTAACGCCCGGCGAAAGTGAGCGATCGCATCATCCAGGTCCAACAGCGCCATGGTGTGATGGATGAATTGACCAAACGAGTCGCGACCCCGCAGATATTCTTCATAGGCAGCGGCTTTCGCGGCCTGCTGGCTGGAATGCTGGTTTGGCGTGCGGCCGGTCGAAGTATGTTCGGGCCGCTGGGTCGCGTGCATGCGCAGATCATCCAGCCGTTCGTTCTGCTCGGCGATCTGCTGCATCAACCCGTAAAAGCGCGGGTCGTCCTGCAGCGTCGCCAGATTCGGATCGGCCTGGAACCAGGCGACATTCTCGTTACCTAGCGCAACGGATCGTTCTAACCACTCAAACGCCTGGTCGCGTTCGCCTAACAAGGCATAGGCCGAGGCGGTCCAATACGCCATGTCGTGGTCGGCCCGCGCGATGCCCAGCACTCGTTCGGACAATTGCGCCCGGGCTTCGTCGGGTTTACCGGCCGCACAAAGGAAGGTCGCTAAGATCGGCCGTATGCCAAAGAGTTGCGAATTCCGGGTCAGCACTTCCTCGATCAACGCAATCGCCTCGGGCACCTGTCCGCGATAGAAAAGCACACGTGCACGAAATACCTTTAGCAGCGGGTGGTCCGGTTCGATCTCCGAGCCCCGATCTATCTCGAAAAGCGCGTCGTCATACCGCCCTTGATACATGAAAATGCGGGCGCGGTTATAGCTGGCCACGACGCGCGCCGCCGGGTCCAATCGGCCCAGCCGCTCCCAGCTTTGCAAGGCTTGGTCGTACTGTCCATCCAAGCGATGCAGAGTCGCTTTTACAAAATGGAGCGAACCGTCGTGCGGCGCCTCTTGCTGAAGCCGAGCCACCGAAGCGCGGGCTTTCTGTTTTTCGCCGCGGCTCAAATAAATAAAAACCATCAAGACGCGAGCCTCGACGATCTCGGGATCCAACTGGATCGCGTGGCAAAAAGCCGATTCGGCCTGCGTGTAATCGTCCGCGTCGCCCAGACCTTTAAACACCCGGTTGGCGTAACTGGCGCCCAAACCGCTATAGGCCTGCGCGAAGTTCGGATCCAATTCGATCGCGTGATTGAAGTTATCGATCGCCGCGTTGCTGTCTTTCAGGTCCAGCGTGCGGAAAATGAAGCGCCCGAAATTATCGCGGCCGCGCAGGTATTCCTCATACGCCTCGACCACTTCGGTGGGGCGTTGGGCCAAGCGGGCGCTTTCGGCCGGGCTTAATTCGATCTTCAACCCATCGACGATCCGTTGGGTGATCGTGTCTTGCAGCATGATGATGTCGTCGGCGTCCGCGTCGATCTTGTCGCTCCACAAGATATCACCGGTCATCACATTCAACAGTTGAGCATTGACGCGAATGCGGTTGCCGCCGCGCAGGAAGCTGGCGGACATGACCGCGCCCACATCCAGTTCGCGGCCGATCTCTTTTGGATCCACTTCGCTGCCCTGATACTTGGCGATGACTGAGCTGGGCCGGACGACCAACGAACGTACCTTGGCTAGTTCGGTGATGACTGCATCGGCCAACGAGAATTCATAAAAGCTGGCCGCCTCGTCGTGGCTGATGTTTTTGAACGGCAGGATGGCCACGCTTTTCTTCTCTTCGCCGATGCTGGTCTGTTGGGGCGATTCGCTGCCATCGCGGCGGGGCACGGTGCGGGCCGTGCTAGCGCGCGAACTTCCTTGACTATCGCCGTCGCGGCGGCCGCGGATCCAATTCATCGCCCGTTTGACCGCGTTGTTACTGCTAACATGCTTGGGTGCGACCGGCGCCATTAATTCACCGGTGTGGCCGGAAAGCTCGTGCATTACTTGGCGCAGATCGTCGCGCAACTCAGATACCTTCTGGTAACGGTCTTTGGGGTCCTTGGCCATCGCACGGTCGAGGATCTCTTGCAACCGCGGCGGCGTTTCACCCGCGCGCGCCTCGGACAGCGGTTTGGGTTGCGCGGTCATCACCGCGTAGCGGACCTCGACACTGGTCTTGCCGTGAAAAGGCCAGGTGCCGGTCAACATCTCGTACAACAACACACCGGTGGAAAAAATATCCGCACGATGGTCCACCGTTTCGCCTTTGGCCTGTTCCGGCGCTGCATAGGTGGCGGTACCGTAGGGCACACCGATCTCGGTCAATTCGGTGCGGTGGATGCCGTCGGCCCTGGCGGCGTCGTCGTCCAATAATTTGGCGAGGCCGAAATCCAGTACCTTGACCTGGCCTTCGTCGCTGACCATGACGTTGCCGGCCTTGATGTCCCGATGGATGATGCCCCGCGCATGGGCGGCGACCAAAGCATCAGCAACCTGGATCGCGATCGCTACGGCGCTGCGAATTTCCAGCGGCCGTCCGTTGACCAGTTGGCGTACGTTCTTGCCGTCCAAGTACTGCATGGCAATGAAGGTGATGCCATGTGCTTCGCCAAAATCGAATATGGTGCAGATGTTCGGATGGTCGAGGGACGAGCAGAGCCGGGCTTCGCGTTCGAATCTTTTCAAATTCGCCGGCCGCGAGGTCAATTCGGCCGGTAAAACTTTAATTACTACCGTGCGACCCAGTTTGGAGTCGACGGCCTTGTAAACTGCGCCCTGGCCTCCCGCACCGATCTTTTCGACGATGCGAAAGTTATTGAGCGTCGTGCCGATCATAGGAATCCTTTGGATTCAACAAATTTTCCCGCTTGATTCTGCCCGGTGGCTGGGGCGTAACAATTGTTTGGTCGGTGGACCGGCACACGGCCGGTCAGTCTTCCACCGTTCAACCACGCGGCGGGTTGCCCCAACCGGAGCCCACATAAACGCCATCGCGTACGATGCAGGGAACGGTCGGGTCGCCGTCCGAATACGCAAACATCTCTTTCCGCCGCGCGCGGTCATTCTGCGCATCGTATTCCACGAACGCTTCAGACTTTGAATTGTAATAATCGCGTGCCTGCTGGCAATACGGACAGCCCGGTTTGGTGTAAATGACCAGCGCCATAATGGAATTCCCCTCCGTGGTGTATCCCTCAGTTTACCAGCGTCGGGGCAAGGATAAAAGGGGAAAGGGGGGAGCAGTCGGGGCCGAAGCGGCCAGGGAAGAAACGAGCCACGTAGAGATGAAGTCAGCACTGCCTGCGGTAGCGGGCGGGCGACACTCGCATTTCTCTTGATCCTCTTTGCGCCTCTGCGCCTTTGCGGGAGAATCTGTATTACCCCGCAGACGTTTTCGACGAAGGCTTCATATCCCGCAAAGGCGCAGAGGCGCAAAGGGCCGCAAAGAAAAAATCAAGGATTCAAGCCCCCACAGAACTGAGGTGAAACCACGCCGGAATCTATAAGCTACGCCGCAACGACATCGGCCGAGGTGCGGCGCAGCGAAAGCCGGCGATTCAGTTTTGACAGGAAGCTTGGAAAACGAGATCGGCCACGTTGCCAAAGACCGCGATGGTCTGGGTCGGTTGCGCAAATCCGTATCGCTTGCTGGTAACACTGATCAGGTAGATCTGCCCGGGTTCGATCTCGTCAAACGCAAAGTAACCGAAGCTGCCCGTTAACACCGTTCGCGGCGCGTTGAGCGTTCCACCCATCAAGGTCACGACCACGTTTCTCAGGCCCAAACCGTCTTCGCGCACCACCCGGCCCGTGATCGAGGCATCGGCGGCGGTCGGCGCTAGAAGCAGTGTCCAGAAGCCGCTATTCACACCGTATCCGCCGTTGCCGAGATTGTAACCGGCGGCCGCTTGTCCGGCGGTGACTTCGACGCGAAAAAGGTTGGTTGCCGGGTCCGAACGGTTGCCGCCGCCTTTAGCGATCACGCTCTGCTGAAGCGAATAAGTACCGCCGGTGGCGACCTGCGCGGTGGCGCCCGGAACGATCCAAGCGAGCACCGATAAGACCAAAGAAATTCGTTGAAAAAGTTTCACTGCTATCGCCTTTCGTTAGAAATTTGCCGCCGGCACTAGTCGGCCTTCGAAACCTGAAACGTTATGCGGGCGGCGCAATACCGGACATTTTGGGTATTTTGCTCGCCCTGCCAGCGGATGAAATAGCGGTAGTTTGTGGTATCAACCACATTGAACGAGGTATTGACGGAGCTCGCGGCTACGAAAGCGATGCCACTGCCGCTCGAAACGGTGGTCGCCGTGGCAATAAGCTGCGCGGTATTGGCTAAATAACCGGAGCTATCCGAGCGAAAGAGCTCGACGATGCTTTGTTGCGAGCCACCGTTCTTGATCAGTTGTGCGTTCAGCCCGGTAATCGTCGCGCCATCGGGCAACTGCACCGGGGCGACGAAATACGCGGCCGTTCCGGCCGTTCCACCCGAGGCCCAAAGCGAGCCTAGCCCGTTGATCGTCGCGCTGCTGAATCCGTCGTCGATCCGGCCGTTGATGGCAGGATTGGCCGAGACAAAGGCCTCCGGGCCAATCATCAGCCGATAGGTCTTCGGGGTCCGGAACGAATAGTTATTCGCGGCCGGTATCTGTATATTCCCGCGCACGTCCAGCAATTGTTCGGGAGTAGGGGTGCCGATCCCTACATTCGCGATGTTGGTGAGATTGTGATTCCCCAGATCGAGCGACCCGCCCATCGTATCCCCGCTCCGCAGGACATTATTGGTGGCCGTGTTGGCAGTCGTCGCATTGGTCGCATTAGTCGCATTGGTTGCATTGGCCACCGATCCGCTGACTTTGGCTCCGGCCACCGAGTTGATCTGCGCATCGATGACGCATCCTACGCACGCGGCGGAGAGGGAATCCGCGGCCGCCGCACTTAGCGTGCGAATCGAGTAAGGCGAACTAGTGATCTGTTGGCGCGGGGTTAAGGTGGTGAATCCCGGCGGGTCGGCGGCTTTGCGAACCGCGATCTCCAGCCACCGATCCGCGCCTGCGGCGAATGGCGTGGCCGGAGAGAAATCCAATTGCACGGTAAAGACCCCATTCGAAACCGTCACTGAATTATTGGTAATGGTCGATCCGATCTGGCTTCCGCCCGAGACCGCATCAAAGATCGAAAACTGCATCTGATACGTACCCGCGGCCGCCATCACACCATCCGTAAGGCGGCCCTGATAAGTAAAGGCGGCCGTTTGCGCGTTGGCCGCTTGCTGGCCAAGCATCAAGAAAAACATGATCGCTATTGTGCAGGTCAACACTTTAGATAGCATCGCAATTGATCTCCGTAGGTTAGTGCAATGGGAAAAGCCTAACGGTCCGTTGGACCGGACACCAAGGACAAAGAACTGTTAATTTTGCCAGGACGATTGAAAAACGATATTCGCGAAATCGCCAAAGACCGAGATGGTTTGGCTCGGCTCGGCAAAGCCGTAATGCTTGCTGGTCACCGTGATCTGATAGATCTGGCCGGGTTCGATCTGATCAAAGCTGAAGTAGCCGAGACTGGACGAGAGCGCAATGCGAGTTGACGTTAGCGATCCGCCCGCCAAGGTCACGACTACGTTCCGGATACCGAGCCCATCGTTACGCAACACGCGGCCCGTGATGGTAGCATTCGCTACGGTAGGAGAAAACAACGGGGTCCAGAAACCGCTATTGACGTTAT
>JBDSEC010000469.1:0-14906 GCA_039920205.1 Pyrinomonadaceae bacterium | reverse complement strand
AAATCTTGAGCGGAAAGCCTTTATTGTCCGTCCAACATTATTTACCGATACCGTGCTGATCACAATGATACTTTTCGATGCTTTTCTCCGCTTTAGGTAGGTGCAGGCAGATGAGATGACCCAAACGGGTGGATTTCACTGCCACAATACAATTCAGTTAATTTAAGGAGAACAGGCAATGCAAGGAATCACCGCCAAAATCACAAAGAACTTCAAACTCGTTTCGACCGTCATTTTCGTCGCCCTTATCGCCGTGCAGCCGCTCAACGCGGGGGCGTTCGCAAAGAAACTTCCACCGCCGGCTATGCGAACCGCGCTGGAATCGTCGGTCCAAGCCAAACGGGCCTTAACGCAATTGAGCACGATAAATTATCGCTTGATCAAAGATGCCAGACAGCGCGATGCCGTACACCGAGCGGTGAATGCCGTTAAGGCCTTAGCCGCTAACACTTCGCCCGGGCGCGAGGCGGGGTTGTTCGCCAAATTGAAGCTCGCCGCGAATGGCTTGAAGCCGAGAGAAGATCATCCGACCGGCGCGGGCCAAAAATGCATCGACGATGCCATCGAGTGTGACAAAAATGGATTATTTTACTGTGATCTTGGGCTCATCATGTGTCTCACGGTCGAGTACGAAGAACTCAACAAGCCCGGACAACTCCCCGGTTAGGACACGGGAACCTTTTCGGAATGCACGAAATGTCCGCGAATTGGGGCCGGAACCAATAAACAGACGAGCTGGTTTGCATCACCGGCATCGGCTCTACCTAGATTCGAAAACTACGCCGGCGCGGTTCGATCCGCGCCGGTGAAGGAGTGACGGGGTGAAGGGGTGAAAGGGTGAAAGGGTGATTTGGGCGACGAACCAAATTAGAAACCCCGGCCGCTATTGCGAAACGGCACCCTCCGGTAGCCCCTCCCAAAGGAAGAGGAACCGAAACTCGCGGTTCTGACCTGGTACCACGCAGAACGTTCCACCCGTTCAATGACTCTGTTTCCTCCGTTACCACCTGTTAAACTGCATTACATGAACATACTGGTGCTCAATTGCGGCAGTTCCACGATCAAGTTTCAACTGATCGCGACCGATCTGGATCTGATCGCGCAGGATGCCGACCGGCGGCTGGCGCGCGGGACGATCGAGCGCATCGGCGGCGAGGCGATCCTTACGCTTCAGGCCGAGGGTAGTCCGCCGAAAACCTCGACCGCGTCTTTGCGCGATGTGCGCGCGGCCGTTGGCCATATTGCGCGGTGGGCGTCGTCGCCGGATTCGGGAATTCACGAGGTGAAGACGGTTGCCGATATTCAAGCCGTCGGGCACCGGGTAGTCCACGGGGGCGAACGCTTTACCCATTCGGTTTTGATCACCGATGAAGTACTTCGCGGCGTCGAGGATTGCATTGAACTGGCGCCGCTGCATAATCCGGCCAACATTAAAGGGATCGAAGCGGCGCGCGATATTTTGGGCGCCGGGTTACCGCAAGTCGCGGTCTTCGACACGGCGTTTCACCAGACCCTGCCCGACCACGCATATCTCTATGCCTTGCCCTATCAACTCTATCGGCGGTACCGCATCCGGCGTTATGGCTTTCACGGTACGTCGCATCGCTACGTCGCGTATCGTTACCGACAGCTTCGTGGGATCGCGCGTGAAGAAACCAACATCATCACGCTTCATCTCGGTAACGGATGTTCGGCGGCGGCGATCCGCGCGGGTAATTCGATCGATACTTCGATGGGCTTTACGCCGCTGGAAGGATTAGTGATGGGCACCCGGTCGGGTGACCTTGATCCCGCGATCTTGGAATTCATTGGCGCCAAGGAAGGTCTGACCCCGGATGGGGTCGAAAGCCTGCTGAACAAGCAATCGGGATTGCTGGGCATCTCGGGTTTGACCAGCGATATGCGCGAACTGTTGGCGGAAGAGAGCGAACAACAGGACCGGCGCGCGCGCCTGGCGATCGAGATCTTCTGCTACCGCGTTCGCAAGTATATCGGTGCTTATCTGGCGGCCCTGAATGGCGCGGATGCCGTGGTGTTTACCGGCGGGATCGGCGAGAACTCCGCCGAAGTGCGCACGCGAATTTGTGAAGGGCTCCAGTGGGCCGGATTGGAACTCGATGGCGAGCGGAATCGCTTGCAGACAGATGGTCGCGAAGGGATGATCAGCAAAGACGGATCGCGCCTGGCCGCCTACGTCATTCCCACCGACGAAGAACTTTTGATCGCACGCGACACCGTTCGATGTGTCCGCGCGGCGCCACAACGATATTAGCGCCCAGTTGCCGACTACGGTGCGTTGATGGACGCGATCGACGCGATGAATTCGACCAGATCGTCGTCGTTGGCAGTGGCGGGTCTTGCCGAACCGTCCGTCTGAAGGTCGCGCCAGCGGAGTGGTCCATTCACGCCGTAGAACAAGAACCGGACGCGGTTGATCGATCGCTCAACACTCACTTCGACAAAGCTCTGAAAGAAGGGCGCGTGATTGAAATCGAACGGGCCCGAAACCATTTCCTGGTCAATCGGGAAACTGTGCAGGCACTTTATTCACCAGTAGAGCGGCGAATTCGGAACAGATTCTGCGCATTCAAAATTGATCAACGAGCAATGAAGCTGGGCGGTTTGAAATATGTATGAGAAAACTAAGAGCGAAGAACCGAATCTGATTTTCGGACATACCACTAATCTTCGACAATCTCGCTGATCTCTTTATGCAGACTTTCGCGCTGAACAAGCAAACGCAAAAACAACGCTCGCTGTCGAAACAGAAGCCAAGCCGACGTCAGCCAAACGCGCATATCGATCACTGTTTCCGAAGAACGCAGCGCGATGTAGCCGCAGATAATTGTTACCGGAATTGAGATAAGCGCGATTTGCCAGCCAAAGAAATACCAGATTATCAAAGCGACAAACAACCAGGTGATCGGCATCAGACCGACGGCGGCAGCGATGGTAGGACTCGAACCGGCCACGTCGGTGTCGTGAGCGCTGAAAAGTCGCCCGATCAGATTAGAGAAAAAATAGGCGGGCGAATGAACCATTGCTCCAACGATCGCAAAGGGTGCGAGCACGGTCAAAAATATGATGCGTAAAACCAGATAGCGGAAAACATACCAGGTCGGATGCTGTAAAACCGACAAGCTTTCCGTCGTGAGCCCGCTGGTTTTCAGGCTGTCTTCGTAGCGCGTAATTTTCGCGTTCAAGTCGCCCATTTTCTGTGGATCGTTCCGCTCCAGCAGCGCGTATCTCGCCGCCAAACGCTGCAATCTTCCGACGGTTTGCGTCAAAGTCTGCTTGAAGATCAGATTTTCAAAGACGGACGAAAACAACGCTTCGGCTTTCAAAACCGCGTCGAGTTCCCCTGCTGTTGCGAGGTTCAAAGTTACCTCGCGCAGAGAGTTTTCGATCTTCTTCGTTAACGCCACCACCGCATCACGCGGCGGTTCGCCGTTCTCATCGAGTTCGATCGGTTCAACCTCAAAAACCTCGCCGTAACGAATTAATACTTCACTCCTGAACGAAGTTTTTGACGTGTAGTAAAGGCCGACCGGGACTATTCTCAAGCCTTTGTCCAACAATTCGCCGGTTAAAGGAAATCCGCTCCTTGAGTCAGGCGGTACGGACACTGATCCAAGAGCAATTC
This sequence comes from Pyrinomonadaceae bacterium, assembly GCA_039920205.1. Classification (GTDB taxonomy): domain Bacteria; phylum Acidobacteriota; class Blastocatellia; order Pyrinomonadales; family Pyrinomonadaceae; genus JBDSEC01. Next base: position 11,263 of record JBDSEC010000469.1, on the reverse strand, counting down.
GTGCAGCTCCGGTCTTGATCTTTTGGATTTGCGGTTGGTCATGCGAAATACCTTCGGGGAAAATAGCGATACAGCGTCCGCGCCGCAATAGATCAAAACAATTGTCGAACGTGACGGCATTGCTCTCCGATTTCGCGTCCGCGTCAATGCGTCGGTAAACCGGCAATATCTCGAAAAGTCGCAGTAAGAACCCGCCGACTGGATTGTCGTAAAGCGTAGATTTGGCGAGAAAGGAAACGCGGCGCGGCATCGAAACGAAGACGAGGGCGGGATCGACCAAGCCATTCGGATGATTGAGAACAAATAATAACGCCCCGGTCTGCGGAACGCGTTCGACGTTGACCGCTTCGATCCGACGAAAAAACAGACGAAGCGCGATGCTGATGATCGCGTGAATGATCTGGCGAATGAAGGACGCGCCTTTGCCGAGGTAGATCATCTGCCACAAACGAAGTGTTTTTACCTCTTCGGGCATCAGCAAAGATCCATTTTGTTCACTGGGAATTTTCAACATGACCAAAAAACTGTGATGCAAGTGTACGTCGAATACCCGAAATATCTTATTTCAGGATTGTCCCATTGAGTTTCACCGCTTAGGTGATGTTATTGGTTATCGCAAATTCCTTATAACACACACATCCATTAGCGCTCGACAAGGGTGGTCCCCCAGGTAAGACTCGAATTTACAAATCTTCGGTTAACGGGTCGGGCGAGATTCTGATTTGGGCTGTCTCCTTATCAAAAGGCCGTTTAATAAGTTGGCACACTACTGGCACACCAAAAGAAAAATGGCGACCATAACGGTCGCCCTAAGTCTTTTGATATTATTGGTGGGCCGTGCTGGGATCGAACCAGCGACCCGATGATTAAGAGTCATCTGCTCTACCAACTGAGCTAACGGCCCATACCCACCAAATACTCCGTTCGCGCGGTCTAACGCATTGGCGAAATCCTACACAAAGCGGAAAGAGAATTTAGCATAGCGGCATGACCGAATCAACCTTGTGCGGACACATTGAACTGGGTGCGATCAAAAGTGCGACTTAGGTAATAACTTGGCGGATTCAAATGGTCAAGCGCTTTGAGTCCCTGCTTTAGCAGGCTTGCTATACGCGAAAGCTCATGCTGCCGAAACTACGGTCGCCTAAAGGCGGGACTCAAAGCGCTTGAAAGGTTATCCACCGTTGGCCTGCGACTCTCACTTTCAATTGCACCCCATTGAACTTACTCGAACGGATCGATCGCTTCAGCGTTTGCGATCGCACGACGCGCCGGGCGATGAAATCCGCGCTTTGAATCGCGAATGAATGAAAGCAGGTGCGCTACATTCGCATCATCAATAGCCGCGGCTTCGGCCATTGCGTCGGCGAAGGGCAGTTTCGAGCGGAAGAGAATACGATAGGCGCGCTTTAGTTCTTCGCGGGTCGTCGCTTCAAATCCGGCGCGCCGCAGGCCAATGGAATTCAAACCACTTAAGTGCGGAGGATTGCCGTCCGTGATGCAGAAGGGAAGGATGTCCTGCACGACTTTTGATTTACCGCCCACCATGGCAAAACGCCCGATCCGGATGAATTGATGGCCGCCGACGTTCGACGCCAAGAACGCATGATCCTCGACCGTAATGTGACCGGCCAGCGCGACGCCGTTGGCCATGATGTTGTCGTCGCCGATCAAACAGTTATGGGCGATGTGTACGCCGATCATCAGAAAGTTGCGGTTGCCGATTCGCGTTTCACGCCCCTCACCGCTGGCACGGTGCAGCGTGACGAATTCGCGGATCAAGTTATCGTCACCGATCACCAAACGGCTTTCCTCACCGCCGAACTTGGTATCCTGCGGCAAACCGCCCAATACGGCATGTTCGGCGACCCGGTTCCGCGCGCCCATCACCGTGAACCGCTTGATGACCGCGTGGGCGGCGATCTCGCAATCCGGACCGATGATGACGTCATCTTCGATCACGGCAAAGGGGCCGATCCGCACAGAATCGGCGAGCTTTGCGGTCTCGCCGATGATCGCGGTTGAATGAATAGTTGGCATAAAAAAGCGATTCCATATGCGAAAATTCGGACGCATATTTGATGGTTGAGCCACTGTCCGAAATACCGTATGGCCCCGGCGGCGGGGGGGCTGGGTTTCTTCATTCCGCCCATCCGCGTAAACGTCCTATCAACGTTTGTTTCGGTATGTGCAATCCGAGGTTTTGAATAAATTACTAATTTTTGGATGTTAGGTGACCAAAACTACGGATTCAGCGCCCTTAAACATTGACAGCATAACCAATTAGGGGATATTTTCCGAGTGGAACGCGAACTGCTAGGTTTAGCGCCTGGAATAAGGTGAAATTTGCCCGATCGAGATTACGCAGGCGGTGCCGAGCAAATTGGCCGGATTTACCGACGAGCCGATGCCGCGTTCTTTCAAGACTAGAAATTACCTTTGTCCGTACCGTTCAGGTAAGCCGCCGATCGAATTTGGTTAGCCTGGCCGCAAACATTGCCTCAGTGGATATTTCAGAAGGAGACTTATGGTCAAACAATTAGTCAGAGCAATTTTTTGTATAACATTGCTGGCTTTTATGGGCGTTGCCGCGAGTGCCCAGAGTACTGGTGAGATCAAGGGAACGGTCACTGATACTAACGGCGCGGTCGTGCCGGGAGCTACCGTTGAAGTTACGAACGACAGTACCGGCGAAAAAAAGCAGGTTGTTGCCGGTGATGAGGGTAACTATACCGTCACTAAGCTGATCCCGGGATCCTACACCGTGGTCGCCACGCAGACGAATTTTGCCGCCGCTACCTTTAAACAGGTCAACGTTTCGGTTTCGTTTTCATCGACTGTGGATCTAGTTCTAAACCCGGCCGGCACTGATGCCACCGTGATCATCAGCACGGGCGATTCTGCGACTCAACTGAATACTACCGACCAGCAGTTGTCGACCATCATCGACAACAAGAAAATCCTTGAACTCCCCTTGCTTGGCCGCGATCCTAATGCCTTGATCTTGTTGGCGCCGGGCGCTACGCAGACCAACAGCGGATTGGGCGGTTTCTCGGTCAACGGCCAGCGCGAACGCAACAACAACTTCTTGGTTGACGGCGTTGATAATAACGATACCGACGTTCCGGGCATTCCCGGTGGATTGGCCACGCCGAACATCGATGCCACGCAAGAGTTCCGTGTTATCACCGGAAACTTCAATGCTGAGTTTGGCCGGAATACGGGCGCGACAATTTTGATCGCTACCAAGAACGGCACCAACCAGTTTCATGGCGGAGCTTACATTTACTACCGCTCGGACGCGTTCTCGGCGCGCGATTTCTTTGATGTTTCGGGCAAACCCGATCCGCTCCAACGTAAACAGTATGGTGTTTCGATCGGTGGCCCGATCAAGCGGGACAAAGCGTTCTTCTTCTTTAACTACGAAGGCGACCGGTTTACGCAGGGCTCACAAGAGACCCGCGTGGTGCCTTCGGCGAGTGCGCGCATGGGTATTTTGAATACGGGCGCGGTTACCGCAGCCAATGGCGCCGACGGACATTTTGGCGTGCTGGATATTCGGCCGGCCGGCGCCAACAATGCGTTTGGCTTGCCTTTCAATGCGGCGATGTTGGCTTTGACGAATTCGATCTATCCTTTGGGTAACTCGGGCGACGGGCCGATCCCGGGTGCGTTCGATAACTATAAATTTGGTTTCAACTTTGTCCAGAAGGTTGATTCGATCGCCAGCCGCGTCGACTACCAACTCAATAACAAGCATACGTTGGTGACCAGCTATGGCTACAACAATGGCCGGTATCCCTTGTTTGCCGATACCTTTGCCGGATCGGGCGACGGTGGAAACAGCCCGCAGCAATCGCATGTGCTTTCGGTCAACTTGGTTTCCAGCTTTTCACCAAACTTGATCAACGAGGTCAGATTTGGTTACAACCGCTTATATGCCGCGTTCAACGGCGTCGGCGATGGGACGGCTTCGACTCAGTTGGACGACAAGGTCCGGGCCGCCTTTACTGCTGCTGCCCTTCCCGTTCCGCCCAATCTTGGCAGCCGTAATGGCCAGGTCCTGAATCTGGTTGGCGGCGGGATCTCGGGTCTGGGCACTTTCGATACTCAATTCCGTACCAGTGGTACAACGACCATTGGTGATTCGTTCACCTGGATTACCGGCAACCACACCATGAAGTTTGGTGGGGAATATCGGACGATCTTCTCGAACGGACCGACCAATTTTGGCCGTTCGGAAGTTATCGATTTTGGTTTCCCGACCGGCAATGGCGTTTCGCTCGTCAATTTCCGCAATTTTCAGAATCAGATCCGCGATGTCCCGCTTACAGGTGTCGGCGCAACGATCAATAACTATCTGAGTTGGTTGGCGGGTTTCGTTAACGGCGTTTCGCAATCGCAGTACTTTGACAAGGCTGGAGTGCGTCGTGCTAGCGATGATCGCCAGTTCCGCGTTCGGGAATACGATTTCTTCTTCCAAGATAACTGGCGCGTGAAATCGAATTTCACGCTCAACTACGGTTTGCGGTATGAGAACAAGGGCGTGCCTTGGGAAGTACATGGGCTGTTGTCGAACTTGGTGCAAGACCCAAGTTTCGGCAATCCTTCGGCGCAGGGTTTCGAGTTCATCACGGTTGGCAAAGGATCAACTAATCCCAGTATCGGCCTTTATGAACTCGACCGTAACAACTTCGCTCCGCGTTTTGGCTTCAATTACAGCCCCGATTTCAAAACCGGATGGATATCGAAGCTGACCGGCGGCCCGGGCAAGACCTCGATCCGCGGGGGATACGGCGTATTTTATGACCGCGTTTTTGGTAACTTGTTCAGCAACGCCCGCGGAAATCCGCCCTTCCAACAGGACTTTTTGGATTTCCCGGCCGACCCGGATCTGAATAACTTGGGTTTGCCGCCGACGCAGATTTCGAGCCGATTCGTCTTTGGCGCCCGCGGCGATCAAAATGGACCGCTGCTTTTCCCGGTCATTTTCCCGCGCGCCGGCAACAATCAATTCCAGACCAAGTTCGCCACCCCATACACGCAGTCATGGAACTTTGGTTTCCAACGTGAATTGGGTAATGCTTTCTTGCTGGAAGCGGATTATGTGGCCAACCACGCCGTCAACCTGCTTCGGGTTATCGATGGCAACATGACCAACATCGCTCGCGTTAATGCGATCTTGCATCTGAACCCGGCCGATCCGACCCGGGCGATCACGACCAGTCTGACCACTAACTTCTTCCGTGGTTCGATGAATACCGCGTTCTTCCAATCCGCGCTGCAGTTGGCGACGGGTCAATCGACCTACAATTCATTGCAGGCCCGCATGACCAAGACTTTGACCAACGAGAAGTTTGGTTTGGGACAATTGCAGGTGGCGTATTCCTGGAGCCATGCCATTGACAACGCATCCGATCCGTTAGTGACACCGACGGGTATCGGGGAACGCAGTTTCCCGCGCGATTCGTCGGGATATGCGGGTGGATTTGACTCTCCCGAACGCGGTACTTCAGGATTTGATGTCCGGCACCGGGTAGTGTTCAATTTCATTTACGAACTACCGTTCCATTACACCAGCACAATGGCTAAGTACCTGCTGAACGACTGGACCATCTCGGGAATCGAACAGGTTCAATCCGGTTCGCCGTTCAGCGTGTTCATCAACGGTGTTGACACGCAGGGTACGGCGTTGTCTGCACGGGCGTATTACGCCACGGCGGGGAATGCGTTACCTTTGGGAAATGCCGCTTTGGCAAATCCGCGGGCCTACACCGCACCGGTACTGCGAACTCAGTTTGTGGGACCGGCTTGTACGACTACGGTATTGACGAACTGTGTACGGCTTAACGGTCAACAGGGTAATGTGCCGCGCAACCTATATGTGGGCCCGGCTTTTACGAAGTTCGATTTTTCGATCATCAAACGGATCCCTATCACCGAGAGCAAGCGATTCTCGATTCGGGCGGATTTCTTCAACATGTTTAATCGGGTTAACTTTGGTACCCCGATCGTTAACGCACTTGACCAGCGGTTTGGTCAGTCCACCACCACCCGCGGTCAACCGCGTATCATCCAGTTTGTCGGCCGCTTTGAGTTTTAATAACTCTTAGTTGAGTGGATAGACAGTTCATTCGGGCGTTGCCTTGAAAAAGGCAGCGCCCGAATTTTGTTGACCGAAGCGAAAGTAGAGCCGGAGACTTTTTACAACGCCAAACTTTCGGTTATCATCTAAAACAGGTACTTACGACGGCCAGGGACTTAAACTCGCGTGGTTCGCTCTGCCCGACGCCGATCTCAAAGGGTTTGGTATACTTTGGGCCAATGGTGGCCGTGTTGGGGATCACGCTTCGCAACTATTCACCTATGGCAATGAACTAACGGGATCTACCCCTTACCGGAGGAAAGGAACTTTCGATGAATTTGATATCCGCTATATCTAAGGGAATTTCTGTTTATTTTATTACTTCATGCCTGTTGTTCACGGCAGTTGCCGTGGCGCCCGCCCGTAGTCGGGACGAAAAGCAGAAATTGACCGTCGAAGAGGTCGTGGCCAAGCATCTGGCGGCGCTCGGCACACCCGAAGCGCGTGCGGCGGTGAAAAGCCAGTTGGCCCTGGGAAACGTAATTTCAACCTTAAAGCTGAGTGGGGGCGGGTCGATCAATGGCAGCGCCGTAATGGCTTCGACCTCGAACCATAATTTAATGGGTTTTATTTACAATCGGGGTAACTATCTAAGTGAACGGATGGCGTTTGATGGCAAGAAATTGACAACCGGCGAGTCAAGCCCTGGTACGTATCCGAGAATCGCTAGGTATTTCAAAGAGTTTGAAAGTCCAATGCGCGATGGCCCACTGGGTGGGGTACTTTCGACCGCTTGGCCGTTGCTGGATCTGGCCGAACGAAAGCCTAAGCTAAAATACAACGGGACAAAAAAGATCGACGGCCGGGAAACTTACATGCTTCGTTTTGAAGGAAAGAACAGCGGCGGGTTGGTAACGACCCTTTATTTTGACGCTCAGACCTTTCGGCATGTGCGTACCGAGTACGAACGGCGCAAATCTCAACTTGGTGTGACGCAGGCCGGCCAAACGCAACAGCAAGGTGATGGACTGATAAAGCTGACCGAATGGTTCTCGGATTTTGCCGTTGAAAATGGGTTGGATCTGCCCCATACCTACAAAATTGAACTTTCGATCGAGTTACAGAATGAACGATGGCTTCAGACCTGGGATGTTTCCTTGTCAAAATTTGTGTTTAACAAAGAGATGGTGGACGCCGAATTCGACGTCAACGCCGACGTGAAGAAGTAAACACCCCAGTTTGCACCGGGAGGCATAGGGCCAGCTGCGAATTACTTAGGCCGCTCTGATCAGATCAGGGCGGCCTTGGTTTTGCACCGCGGCGGGCATGCAATCAACCGTCCAGCGCCGCAGAAAGGTAAGGTTTATGGTCCCTCATCGGCCCGTAAACCTCTTGCTATCACGGATTGTTGCCGTTATTATCTTAAGTTCGTATGGTCGTTGCTGACGAAATTGGATCTTTATCGAATTACTTAGGTACTTAGCCCGTTATTATTTGTTAGTCGTCAATACTTTTTGGCGTTCGCACAAAAGGAGAGCAGAACTTGTTTAGTGACAATTTCCGCCGCGGAGAGAATAAAAAGAATAAATCGAACGGCGTAGGCCGGTCCAAGGCGATCTCGGCCCTCTCGGGCGCTGCCTGGACCGCGTTTCAAGCCGTCAACAAACTTTTGCCAGAAGGCGAGGCCATACGTCCAAATTGGGCGCCGGGGCCGTTGCTAAAGTCGTATGAACGAACTTCGCCGCCGCTCGGGTTTCCGCGTGAGACGGACAGCCTTTGCCCGCGCTGCGTCAAAGAGGTCCGCGATGCCGTGATCAGCGGCCAGACCTCTCTGGAATCGCTGATGAACGAACATCCGGGCGAGATCAAGGCACAGATACTGGAAGAGAATGGCCAGGTGATCATGCGTAAAACGTGCACCAAGCACGGCGAATTCACCGATGTCATGGCTACCGATCCCGCTTTCCTCGAGCGGATCGAATCGTTATTTTACGGCCGCGATTTTCGCGCCGCCGAAGACAAACACGTACATCATCACGGTACGTCCGACATTCAGTTTGGACGCGGGGCCGTGCTGACGGTCGATCTGACCAACCGCTGTAACATGATGTGCAATCCGTGCTTCATGGACGCGAATCAGGTCGGTTACGTGCACGAACCGACGTTCGAAGACACTAAAGCCATTTTGGACCGCGCGGTCTCGTTCAAACCGCGCCGCCAGATCATTATTCTGTTCTCGGGCGGCGAGCCGACGATCTCGCCGTATTATCTGGACGCTGTGGCATATGCTAGGAAGATCGGTTTCTATCGCATCTTGGCCGCGACCAATGGCATCCGTTATGCCGAAGATATTGAATTCTGCCGACAGTCGAAAGAGGCGGGCCAGCACGGCGTCTATCTGCAATTCGACGGCGTGTCGGAAGAGAAGAACAGTCACCGCGGGGTCGGTAATTTGTTCGACGTGAAACAGCAGGCGATCGACAATCTGTACGAGGTCGGCATTAAGGTCACCTTGGTCGTGACGATCATCAACACGGTCAATAACGACGCGATCGGCCAGATCGTTGAATTTGCCGCCAAGAATATCGATAAGGTGCAGACCATTGCGTTCCAGCCGGTTTCGTTTACCGGCCGCGATGAAGATGTCCCCGACCCGGTCCGGATCAAACAGCGCTACACCCTGGCGGGCATGGCCCATGATCTGCACGATCAACTAGACGGCCGGATCGAGCCGCTGCGCGATTGGTACCCACTTTCGTCCTATTCGGCGTTTACCAGTGTGATGGATATGCTGCAGGGAGCGGACGCCCCCTGGGGTTGGTCCAGTTGTAACTGCCACCCAAATTGCGGGATCTTTACCTTGTTGGTAGTGAATCGGCAGACGGGCGAGTTTCGCTCGCTGTTCGATTTCTTCAACTACGAACAGTTCATGAAGGATGTGGCGGTGATCACCGACACGGCGCGCGGGAAGAAACTTTCCTACGCTCAGTTAGGTATGGCCATCATGCGGAACTTCGATGCGGGCCGCGCGCCCGAGGGATTCCCCATCTCGCAGATCATCAATCTGTTCAAACCGTCGTCGACGGATTCAAATTCCGACCGGAACGATCGCATGAAGGCGCAACCGACGGCACCCGAAGGCGGCGATCTGTGGCGCGTGCTTTGTGTCGAAGGCATGTGGTTCCAGGACCTGTTCAACTATGATTTCCGCCGCACCGAAATGTGCGTTATCCCGTACGGCACGCAGGAAGGCGAGATCTCGTTCTGCGCCTATAACACCGGGGTGGGTTGGCGGCAGATCATCGAGAATATGCATAAGACCGCCGGTCTGGCCGAATGGTACGAAGAACACGGCCGCCACGCGGTTTACGCCAAGGGCAAGGAAGTCCCGGGCATAGGCAAGACGCATTCGCTCAGTCTGCCGATCATACATCAGATCTTGGCAGTTGATTCGGATGCACCGGTAAAAGCGGTATCGCCGTATTTGGTGGAGGAAGAGCCCGCCGAAACGACGACGGTTGGCGTCTAGTTAATTTTCTTTTTCTCGTAAGCATCCGTGACTGCTGTTCCGGTCACGGGTGCTATGTTCTCTCTCCCATACTTTCCCCGTCATAATTCATTATTTACTAGGAGGCATTTATGCTACTGCGCACAATTTTGCTTGCGACCATGTTCGCATTCGGTTCGGTGACCACGTTGGCCCAACGGGACGGACGATCCGCCATCCCCAACGCTTCGCCGGAATTTGAATACAAACTGCTGGCGACCAGCCGAACGACAACGATGGAAAGGGAAATGAACCAGGCCGCCGCCGCCGGTTATCAATTCGAAGACGTGATCAGCGGTTCGACCTTCTTCGGCGGGGCCGAGGCCCTGGTCGTCATGTCGCATCGGATCGGGGAAGGTTCGCAGCAACGTTACGAATACAAATTGCTGGCGACGTCGAAAACATCGACAATGCAAAAGGAATTGCAGGTCGCGGGCGATGCCGGTTATCAACACAAAGGCCAATCGGTCTTTAAAAAGACGTTCGGCACCGAAGTTATGGTGATCTTGGAACGCGATAGGGACGCAACGCCGGTGTTGTGGGAGTACAAGTTATTGGCAACGCGCAAAACCTCGACAATGCAGAGCGAGATGTTGGCGGCGTCCAACAATGGATACCAATTTGTCGGGTTTACAACGGGCGAGACATTTTTTGGCGGGACCGAGGTCGTGACCATTATGCGGCGTCCGCGCCGGTAGTGTTCTATTCCAGCGGACGTTGCACATCGCGCAGCATCGCCACGATATCGCGGATGCGGGTGGCCAGGCCTTCGATGGCCTCGACCCGCTGACGCGCCTTATCCGAAAGGTCTTCGCGCAACAGCAATTGCGCTTGGCCAATCACGCCAGTCAACGGGTTGTTGATCTCGTGGCGCACGCGCGCGATCAGATCGATCAGTTCCTCGACCTGAAACGGTGGCCGGTCCAGTTGACCGGTCATGCGGCGCGGCGTCTCGGGGGCGATCTCGGCCGTTTGCTCGTTACTTTCCATCAATTCATCCTGTTTGCTGGACTTAATAGTTTATCGTATGAGAAGCGCTGACCATCAAGATGGATCGTCAGGTGGAAGTAGCCGGACGACCGTCAGCGATATTGTCGCCCGCTAAACGCGATTCGGCAAGCGGAAACCGTGCCGGTGCAGCGGAATCTGTTGATTAAGTGATGGATGCGCGCGATATAAAGCTGGGCCGGTTGACAACCCTTCGCCACAATACGTACATTAGTTTTTGCCGCTCATGGATGGGAGATCGTCCAATGGTAGGACACCAGACTCTGGATCTGGTTATCGGGGTTCGAGTCCCTGTCTCCCAGCCAACTCTAATTAGCCGACCCAACAATTTCGCCTGCTAGCCATAGAATCCGGTTTTCAGTGAAGTCTGTATAATTCCTTTCAGGATCTTAAGATCAACGTCGGCCAACTTGTTGATGTAGAGGCAGCCTTTGCCCGTTTTATGCTTGCCCAGCTTTTCCAAGGCCGGCGCCTGTTTCTTAATATCGCCGGTAAGGTACAGCGAAAAATTCGCTTTACGGGGCGAGAAGCCGATCCGAAGCCAGTCTACTTCGCGGCCGGTGGCGGCGCTTTTCACTCTTACATTGCCAAAACCGATCAATGAAGCGCCCCACATGGTGGGC
>JBDSEC010000468.1:0-6514 GCA_039920205.1 Pyrinomonadaceae bacterium | reverse complement strand
CCCCCGCCGCGCACGACGCCATAGCCCGTGTTGGCCGTACCCGGGTCGATGCCGAGGATGAGCATCGACTGGGGCTAGAGGTCGTCGAGGTCGGCGTCGTCGATGTCGAAGTTCGCCCAGACCTTCTGCACGTCGTCGAGCTCCTCGAGCGCCTCGATCAGCTTGAACAGCGCCTCCACGTTCTCCCTGCCGGTCACCGGCACGATAAGGCCGAAGCGGCCGGGGTCGGGAGTCGGGAGTCGGGGGTCGGGGAAGAAAACACCGCTAATGTCTCCCGGCTGTCGGCTCCCGGCTGTCGGCTACCAGCAACTGTCTACCGACTACTGGCTCCCGACGAGCAGCTATTGGCTACTGAGCCTCTTGCAATACAACCCGAATCTACCTGAGGTTCTGCTGACTAGCTAGCTAGGGCGGTCGGCGTACAGTTCCAATCGCCTTTCTGCGGCTCCGCCGCTCTAGGTGCGGCGATGGTTCCGCCTCGCCGACAAGTAGCCCCTTCCAGATCTCTCTGGGGCTACGCCCCGGCGGCATAGCCGCAATCTACATTAGTTAACTGCCTGAAAGGTGGAACCTTTCCGCACATAGAGCGGCATAGCCGCGTTACCGACGTAAACTTTGATTAATCACCGTCGATCGGTGCCCCAAAGAGGCAACCCTCAAAGCGAAACCTCGACCATATCGTAATTTTGCAAGCGGCACTACAGGCTTCTAGCTTCTGGCTCCCGGCTCCCGGCTACTGGCTACTGGCTACTGTCTACCGGCTAATGTCTACCGTCTACTGTCTACCGTCAGGGTCTCTCATAACTTTCTCAGAAAACCTTCAGCGAAACTTCAGACTTTCTAAAAGATTTAGTTGGACCACCTAGCCGATTATGGGTTCACCGGCGAAGACGCCGTCGGAAATATTCACAAAACTTGGCAGGAGAACCTTTATGTTGATCGGAAGCAAAATATCGAACCCTAAATTTTACGGCGCCTTGGTTATTTTGGCGGGCGTTTGCCTGTCACTGGTGATGGTAAGCCATACAAAGGCAAGGGCGGCTGGCGGCAACGCTGATACCGACGCGCGGCCCGAGCGGCCAAACAATTCACCATTGAAGCAGACGGATTCGTTCGGCCAAATGCCCTTTATTTTCGAAAGGAACCAAGGGCAGGCGGACAAAACCGTCAAGTTCTTGGGCCGCGGGCCGGGTTACACGCTGCTACTGACCGACCAAGGTGCAACGTTCAAATTGCGCCAGAACGGCCAACCAGCGTCAACCGTGAAAATGGAACTCGTTGGGGCGAACGCCGGCGTCAAGATCACCGGATCGGACCAGTTGGCCGCGAAGACGAACTACTATACCGGCGGAGATCCACGTGGCTGGCACACAGGCGTTTCGAATTTCGCGCGCGTCCAATACCACAACGTATATGCCGGGATCGATGCGGTCTACTACGCGGCCAACAACGATCTCGAGTACGACTTGATCGTTGCCCCGAACACCGATCCGAGCGTGATCAAGTTGAAATTTACCGGTGCGGAAAAGCTTTCGCTTGACCAAAACGGTAACTTACAGATCATGGTCAACGGGCAAGTTCTCGAACAGCGCGCCCCCGTTTCCTACCAAGAAAACAACGGCAAACGTGAACCTATTGAGAGCCGTTTTGCCCTCACAGAGGGGAACCAGGTCAGTTTTGTTATTGGCGCTTATGACCATAGCCGGCCGTTGTTCGTTGACCCCGCCATGCGTTATTTGACTTACATCGGCGGCAATAACGGAGACGACAGTTTGGCTAGCGTCGCGGTCGACGCGCAACAAAATACCTATCTGACGGGCTCTGTAGACTCCACCGATTTTACAACCGACAACGCACCACTGGACCCGGACAATGAAGGGGGCGCATTCGTTGCCAAGCTGAATCCCAACGGCACACAGTTACTTTACCTAACGATCTTTGACGGCAACGACGTCGATTCGGCCGCGGATGTCGCGGTCGATAATTTCGGCAACGCCTATATTACGGGACAAACACGCTCGGACGATTTCCCCGTACATAACGCTTACCAGGATAGTTCGCCGCGCTGCCTCCGGGTAAATAACTGCTATTGGCGTGAGACCGATACCTTTGTGGCGAAGGTCAATGGAGTCGGCTTAGTGGTAAATTCGACCTATCTCGCCGGCCGCGATAGCGAACTGGCCGCCGGAATTGCCGTCCGAGGAAATGGCGATCTCGTTTACGTGACGGGATATACCTATTCCGCGGACTTCCCGGACATCAACGGATATCAATCCGGCGGCGCCTTTGGTAACGGAGGCGATGCCTTTCTCACCGTCATGCCCATGAACGGGGGTGCGCCGATCTATTCGACCCACTTCGGCGGCAATCACGGGGAATCCGCGGAGGACGTGGCGATCGATGCCGCCGGAAACGCCTATATCACCGGTGACACCGATTCGGACGATCTGCCGATCAGGTCAGCTTTCCAAACGAATAACCTAGGCGGCTCCGATTCGTTTATCGCCAAATTCAACCCATTCGCTTCCGGTGACGCTTCGCTGGTCTATTCGACCTACCTGGGAGGCGCGGGCGGTGATTATGCCCGGGGGATCGCGGTAACGCCGCAGGGCAAGGCCTACGTAACGGGAGTAACCGGTTCGTTCAATTTCCCGATGCTAAACGCGATCGATACGACCAATCAGGTGAACGAGGCGTTCGTGACGGCATTTAATACCAACGGGTCGCTGTTCGCCTCGACCTTCTTGGGCGGAAACGGTCAGGATTTCGGAAATGCGATCACGCTCGATGTGGGCGAGGTCGTGTACTTGACCGGTTCCACCACTTCGGCCGATTTTCCCCGCTCGTTCCCCTTTCAAAATTCGCGAGCCGGTGCACAGGACGCATTCGTGAGCAAATTACGGTTGGGCCCAGCGACGAGCGCCTTGATATCTTCCACCTATTTAGGTGGGACGGGCTCGGAAGACGGAAAGGGGATCGCCGTTTTGGGTAATAAGCACATCTACGTTGTCGGTTCGACGACATCCAATGATCTGCCGACGAGCGGCGGCGCGGTCAAACATGACGTCGTGCTGGGCAGTTCGAACTCCCAAGGCTTCGCGGCGCATCTCTTGGATACTCAGCGGGACACCGTTGGCGTCTATGAACCCGCGGCGACCAATTTCCTGTTACGCAATACCATCAGCCCGACGGGAAACGCGAGCATTATCTCGGTGGACTTTGGCACGGCCGGTGATGTGCCGGTGACCGCGGATTGGAATGGTGACGGGATCGACACGACCGGTACGTTTAACGCCGGCGTTTGGCGCTACCGGAATCTAAATGTCTTTTCGGGTTATCTCACGCCTCCGTTTACTTTCAACTTCGGTCAGATCGGCGATATTCCCGTTGCGGGCGATTGGAACGGCAACGGGATCGAAACACCGGGCGTATATCGCCCTTCGACGCAGGAGTTTTTGCTCAGCGATTCGCTGACCAATCCGCAGGCTAACCACGTCGTCAAATTCGGCGTAGCCAGCGATCTCCCCGTCGTGGGCGATTGGAATGGAGATGGGATCGACACACCCGGCACCTATCGTCCATCGGACGGACGGTTTCGCTTGACGAACGCCATCACCGGAATACCTGCCGCGCCGGACAACACTTTCCAACTGGGAGCGAATCAAGACCTGCCGATCGCGGGCGATTGGAACGCGGACGGCTTCGACGATGTCGGACTGTGGAAACCGTCAACATTCACGTTCTCGTTCGACACCAACAAAGCCGACGGAACGGACCTGCCGTCGCTGGTATTCGGATCGGCCGGTAATCTGCCGTTGGCGGGAGAGTGGGAAGGTCGGCCCTAAACCTTAACTTGCTACGATGAGGCGCGTTGCTGGTCCAATTTCGCGCCTCAATTATTCCAACCATTAATTCGCGGTTAACGGTCGTAAGGCCGACCCTTAATTTGTCGGTGTGAAACACGAACGGAGGAATGAAAAAATGATTCGGCTTCAAAACCAGATCCGGTTGGCGGCAATTCGACGGTTGCGCCCAGTGCGAACTGTAATCGTCACAGGTTTCCTGTCACTGGTCATCTTGAACGGTGGGATGATCTCGTCAATACACGCGCAGTGCAACAATCAGGTAAATTTTCTACCCGACGGAACCTTCGACCTCGATGGTATGGTCACGACCGATATCGGGAATCAAACGGCCGATGAAGCGCATGACATCGTGGTTCAACCCGACGGGAAATTGGTCGTCGCGGGCGAGGCGGGGGCCTCTGAATGGAACTTCGCTGTCGTTCGTTACTTGGCTAACGGCTCGCTGGACCAAACGTTTGCCAGCGGGGGGATTGCGAGGGTGGATTTCGCCGATCGCGTCGATCTTGCCTCAGGCGTGGCTTTGCAATCGAACGGGAAGATCGTCGTGGTGGGATCAACCTGCGTTCTAAACGACAATAGCACCTGTAATTTTGCCCTGACCCGATTGAACCCCAACGGAACCCGCGATCTTACCTTCGGTGGGTTCGGACAATTGGGCCGGGTAACAACCGATTTCGGCGGCGATCTAGACGAAGCCAGAAAAGTTAACTTACAAACCGACGGTAGGATCGTAGTTGTGGGCCGATCGTTAACGAGTAACGGGATGGTCTTTGCGGTCGCACGTTACAACAGCGATGGCACTTTGGATGCTTCTTTTGGCGGGGACGGCCGGGCAACTTTCGCGGTCGGCAGTTTCGCCGATGCTTATGATCTCGCTATCCAGCCCGATGGAAAGATCATCGTCGTCGGTGGTGGCGAAGGCAACTTTCGCGCGATCCGGATAAACCTGAACGGCACGATAGATAGTTCATTCGGTCCCCGCGGCAAGGTCTCGATCGATTTCAGTGGCAAGCTCGATATCGCAAGTAGCGTGGCTATTCAGTCCGATGGAAAGATCGTGATAGGTGGCGCGGCTCAACCAGCCGTGGGCAACTTTTTTGAGGCCGCTCTGGTTCGGCTGAACGCCAACGGTACACTCGACAGCTCGTTCGACGGGGATGGACGCTTTACGCAAGATTTCACTCCCGGAAACGACTCGATCACGGACCTTGAGGTGGAATCAACCTTTGGCACAGTCACGTTCGTGGCCAATTCCGACAGTCCGGGAACCTATATTCTGGCGGCATATTATCCAAGCAGCATTTTCCCGGGTTGCGTCGCCACATTTTCCACGCTGGCCAACGATAACCGGCAAGTCTTCGGATTGGCGGTTCACGGATCCAAGATCTACGTCGCGGGCTACCATTTCGTGCCCTTCGATTTCTTCGTGGCAGCGTTTGAAACCAACTTTCCGATGTGAGTAAAATGAACCGGCTGGATGACCGAAAATGATATTGGTCGTCCAGCCGGTTTGATCTGAAAAAAAGCGCGAACGTGCGGTTACGTCCCCGCGAGTAACTATGCCGCCGCGGCGACAACTTTTTCCGCCGCGTCCTTCATGCCATTGGCAACCAGAAAGTTCAGGCCCGATTCGCGGATAACGCGCTGGCCTTCCTCAACGTTGGTGCCTTCCAGCCGGACGACCACGGGGACGCTGATGCCCAGGTTGTTCGCCGCACCAACCACACCGCGTGCGACCATGTCACAGCGGACAATGCCACCAAAGATATTGATCAGCACGGCCTTCACATGTTCGTCGGCCAGCAGGATCTTGAACGCCGCCTCGACGCGTTCTTGCGATGCACCGCCGCCAACATCCAAGAAATTTGCCGGTTCCCCGCCCGCAAGTTTGATGATGTCCATCGTGGCCATCGCCAACCCCGCGCCGTTGACCATGCAGGCGATGTTGCCGTCCAACTTAATGTAATTCAGGTCAAACTTCGAAGCCTCGATCTCTAACGGTTCCTCTTCATTTAGGTCGCGGAGTTCCGCGAATTCCGGATGACGATACATCGCGTTATCGTCGAAATTAACTTTCGCGTCCAAGGCGATCAAACGACCGTCCTTGGTCAACAAGAAAGGGTTGATCTCCATCAACGACGCATCCATCGCTTCGTTGGCGGTATAGAGCGCTTGCATGAATTTGGCGGCTTGGTTGACCAACGCCGGAGGGATGCCGATGGCAAAAGCAAGCTTACGTGCCTGGAACGCACGAAATCCGACCGCCGGGTCGATGGTTTCCTTGAAGATCTGTTCGGGTGTGTTAGCGGCAACCTCTTCGATATCCATTCCGCCGGCTGCCGAGGCCATAAAGACCGGACGACCGCTGGCTCGATCTAACACGATGCCCAGATAAAATTCACGATCGATCGGTAGGCCTTCTTCGATCAACAGGGTTCGAACTTCGCGCCCTTCGGGACCGGTCTGGTGCGTGATCAACTTCATGCCCAGCATTTCGGCCGCGATGGCTTGTGCCTCTTCGGGACTCTTGGCCAATTTAACGCCGCCGCCTTTGCCGCGGCCACCCGCATGGATCTGCGCCTTTACGACAACGATATCAGTGCCAAGTTCACGCGCCGCCGCGCCGGCCTCTTCCGGCGTGTGGGCCA
>JBDSEC010000467.1:0-7549 GCA_039920205.1 Pyrinomonadaceae bacterium | reverse complement strand
TAAAAATCGATGAATTGACTCAATCTAGTAAGACTAAATGGTTAGTTCGATCAATCACCAACTCAGCCGTTCGGTCGCGCGTGCCCTGGCCGGAGCGTGGCGCGCGGAACCGCCGCTTCTGGACTTGACGGACGCCGAATTGTCCACCGTTGCGTGCTATTTGCTGGATCACGGAGGCGCCGAGTTTTTCTGGCGGCGAATCGCCGAAACCCCCTGGTCTCAAACTGCTCTCGCCGGTCCCGTGCAGGAAGCATTTCGTTACACTTCTTTGCTGGCCCGTTTGCATGAGATCTGGATCCAACGCGTTTTTGAAGTTCTGCGGGACGCGGATATCCCGGCCATCTTGGTCAAGGGCTGGGGCGTCGCGCGTCAGTATCCCGAGCCTGGCATGCGTCCCTACGTTGATATTGATATTTTTGTAGATCCGGCCGGCGCGGCCCACACCGAGGCGACCCTGATCGCCCACGATTGCGAGAAATATTTTGTCGAGGTCCACGCCGGGCCTAAACACCTGGACGCGGAACCCATCACGGACTGGTTTGCACGTTCGTCAGAAGTCCAATTGGGCAAAACGATGATACGTTTGCCCGCGCACGAGGATCACTTTCGCGCCCTTTGCGTTCACTGGCTGCATCATGGCGCGGTGCGAGCTGCCGGCTTGTGCGATATTGCTTTATTCATTGAAAACTTTGGCGCCGATATGGATTGGGATCTCTGCCTGCGCGGTTCGCGGCAACGCGCCGGGTGGATCGCGTGCACGGTCGGGTTGGCGCATGAATTGTTCGGCGCTAATACGTCGTTGACACCCTTGGCTGACGCTCACGAAAAGTTGCCACGCTGGATGGTACCGCTGGTGTTGGATATTTGGTCCGATCCGCTTGGCCGGGGCGCGGTTATACCGCCGCCGTTACGTGCGAGTCTGGCCCACCCGCTTCGCGCCGTTAGGGAATTGCGCGCGCGCTGGCCGCCCAATCCGCTGCACGCCACGATCGAAACGCATGGATCTTTCAATGATTGGCCGCGGTTGCCCTATCAAGCGGCCAATTTTGTTGCGCGAACTGGCCGTTTTCTGTCACAATTGCCGAAGAATCTGCGAAAACGGTGAGGAATGGAGTCATTGAGTGATTTGATGATTGAGTCATTGGGTCATTGATTCGACGGGTTCATATATGATCGGTTTTGGCCCGGTTGCGGAAGGATGACGGCATTGAGTGTGTATTGGATTGAGTCATTTAGGAGCCATCGGGTAATTGAGTAATTGGACCACTGCGAGATCTTTCCGTTACGATTTGTCTGAGTTAGGCATATAATAGATAGGTCAAGTTTCGTGGAATCAATGAATCAATGACCAAATGAATCAATGAATCAATCACCCAACAACCCAATGACCCAATGAATCAAGCCAAGAATTACCCCTTTGCTGGAGATACTATGTCCCGCCATTCTATTTTTCGTCGCGCCAACGTTGCCCTAGTCACCGGTCTGTTCGTGGTGGCCCTTCTGGGATTTGCCGTCACCAACCCGGGTACGAGCCCTTCGGCCGCCGCGGCCGGGTCCGCCAGTGGAGTTTTGACCGCCCTGGCAGTGAAGGGCCAGGCCAGTCAGGTCTTGTTGCGCTGGACGGCATCGCCGCGCCCGCAGACCGTCGGATACAACGTCTATCGCGAAAGCCGCGGACGCATGTCGTTGCTGAATGCGACGCCTGTGGCGGGGCCGGCGCTGGAGTTCCTTGGATCGTCAGCGACCTATGCTTGGTGGGACCCGACGACCTTGGGGCAGGGAAGCGTGCGGTACTGGGTTGACGAGATATCGATCGGCAACGAAGTATTTCGCTCGGGACCTTTCCTTCCCGTGGATGGCGCGCTGGACCAGATCAAATTGGCCAACTCCATGACCTGGGGAGATCTGGATCACGCGGACACCGATAATGGCGTTTCCACTCTGGCCGCCGCTGGACCGGCAGTGCCGAGGACGTCGTTGCCGGTTTCCAAGAATGGGCGCGCGCGGCTGGAAGCTCCGGCGACCGCATTGGACCAACAATGGGCGATCGCCGGCGGTGCGGCTTTGAAGATCGCGGTGTCCCGTGATGGTTGGCAAAAGATCCCCTTGGCCGATATGCAGACCGCGGGTCTGCCGATCAACAACCCGGCGAATTACCGGTTGTTCACGGGTGGGATCGAACAACCGATCTATGCCAATGCCAATGGCTCGCTAGAATTTTACGGCCGGGGGCTGAATCAGACCTCGACTGACACGCGCTTCTATTACTTGGTGGCGGGTTCGCATGGCGCGCGGATCCAACAGACGAACCTGGGCCCCTTCGACGCCGGCGTCGCGGCCGGCAGCTATGCCGCCACGGTCGAGCGCCGCGATCGCAACACGCGCTTCGGATCACTGATCAACGGTGACGGGAACAACTTTTTTGGACCGGTGATCTTTACCAACCCGGTAAAGCAATCTGTGCCCGTGACCGACTTGGATACCAGCGGCCCCGACGGTATGTTGGAGGTTTCGGTACAGGGTCTGACCGCGGTTTCGCATTTGGTCGAGGTGCGCCTGAACGGATCACTGTTAGGAACGATCGCCTTCAATTCGTTGGGCAGCGGTGTGGGTCAATTCGCGGTACCCATGTCACTGCTGCAGAATGGCAAGAATCTGGTGACGCTGGTCGGCACCGCCCCGGTTAGTGATGTCAGCTTGACCGACTACGTCCGGCTTACCTATACGCGCCGAAATCGCGCCGATAAAAATCGCTTACGCTTCAATGTTCCCGCTGGTCAAGCGGTGCGGCTCGATGGGTTCACCTCGAACCAGTTAAAAGTGGTAGATCTGACCGACCCCGAAAACCCGGCCGAGCTTTTAGTCGGTACCGCGGCGGATGGTAACGGCGGATTTGCCTGCACCATCCCGTCCGGCCCGGCGCGTAGCCTTTTGATCCAGACCGCGGCCCTGGCGTCTTCGTATCAAGCGAAACTCTCGTCCAATACGCCATCGAGTTTGAACTTGGTTTCGAACCAGGCCGATTTTGTTATCGTGACGCCGCCTGGCTGGGGCGCGACGGCGGAGCCGTTGCGCGCCTTGCGGCAAAGTCAGGGATTGAATACGCGCATCGTGGATGTCGAAGATGTCTATGATGAATTTTCCTTTGGCGCGCATGATCCGGTGGCGCTACGCGACTTCGTAAATCGATCCAGCACCCAATGGGCCACTCCGGTGCGTTACGTTATGTTGATCGGTGACGCCGGCAACGATCCACGTGATTATCTCGGCACTGGCGGCGTGGGGGTCGATCTGATGCCGACCAAGACCGTTGATTCGCAATTTACCGAAAGTCCGTCGGACAATGCGCTAGTGGATTTCAACGACGACGCGATCGAGGATATTTCCATCGGCCGCTTGCCCGCTAAAACGATCGCCCACGCCGACCTGATGATCGCCAAGATACTGCAACACGAGACCCATCCCGCCGGCTATACCGTCGGCCGGGGCGCGTTGATGGTGAGCGACTCGCCGGTGGATTACGACTTTTTAGCCTTTACCATGGAGATCCGTCCGCATTTGCCGGCGGCGATGGATATGCTGTACGTCAATCGCGCCGATGCCGACACCGCCACCACGCGCGCGGCCGTCATTGCCGGGATCAACAGCGGTCGTTCGATCGTTAATTTCATGGGTCACGGCAATGTGACGGCCTGGACCGGCGCCAACATTCTGACTAACGCGGATCCGGTCAATTTCACCAACCAGGGCAACTATAGTGTTTGGGTACAGTTGACCTGCCTTAACGGTAATTTCACGGACATCAATTCGTCCTGCCTGGCCGAAGAAGAGATCCGCTCGCCCAATGGTGGAGCGGTCGCGGTCTGGGCCTCGTCCGGCGAGACCTTTCCCGACGGACAGGTAAACATCAGCAAGAAATTCTACGACAACATCTTTGCCCCCGCGCCCCTGCGCCTAGGCGACGCCGTTCGCGATGCGAAATCCAGCACGCAAGACGTGGATGTCCGACACCTGGCGATCTTGTTCGGCGATCCGACGATGGTTTTGAAGTAATTAATAATGAATAATTAATAGTTAATAATGAAGAATGAAGAGTGAAGAATGAAGAGTGATTAAATGTTGGATAATTGACAATGAACAACGAAATCCATCGACCAGGCTATTAATTATTAACTATTAACTATTAATTATTAATTTTTAATTTTTAATTTTTAATTGTTGGTTCTTAACTATTCCTTGCTTTATGCGTCCAAGTATAATTCGCGAGAAATCGTTTGCCTTCGCGATCCGCATTGTAAAGCTCAGCCGTCATCTTAACGACGATAAGCGCGAGTACATTCTTAGTAAACAATTAATGCGATCGGGAACCGCGATCGGAGCCTTAATTTGCGAGGCTGACTATGCTGAAAGCAAACCGGATTTTGTCCATAAACTCAAAATTGCGCTTAAAGAAGCAAATGAAACCAAATATTGGATCGAATTGCTCTACGGTTCAGAATTTATTGACCTAGCCGGTTATGATTCTCTTTGCCCTGATGTCTTAGAACTGATCAAGTTGCTCACAAGCATAATCAACACGACCAAGAAGGGAATGAGAAGTACCTAGCCTTTACTTCTGAGAATGCCATTGTTGATGCGCATTAATGAGCCATCCCTCCGCTTTCAATTATTAATTGTTAATTATTAATTATTAATTGACCCTGCCCCGCGTCTCACGTAAACTCTCGGCCAAATGATGCTCGGGCGTACAGGCTCGATGACGATTGCCACGGGAGGGAATTGAATGATCCGTATCACACTTTTGGTCGCGTTGCTTTTAACTAGCCTTACCACCGCCAACGCTGTGCCGCAGCGTGCCGTGCTCGATTTTGACGGCGATAACAAGACCGATTATGCCGTCGTTCGTGGTAACGGGAACAACTTTACCTGGTATTTGCTACGCAGCAATCTGGGTTTTGTCGGAACAAACTGGGGGACGAATGGCGTCGACACGCTGGTGCCGGCTGATTACGATGGCGATCTGAAGTGGGACCTCGCCGTATGGCGGCCGGGCACGCCCTCGACCTTTTATATTTTGCAGAGTCAGACCAACACGCTTCGGTCCGTCGGCTTCGGCGACCCGTCGGATGAACCGCGTATCACCCAGGATTTCGATGGTGACGGCAAGGCTGACCCGGCCGTGACCCGCATTTCCGGGGGACTGATGATCTGGTACATCCAGCGCAGCATGCTTGGCTTTACCGGGGTTCAATTCGGCAACTCCAACGATGTTCCCATTCGCGGCGATTTTGACGGCGACGGGAAAGCCGACATAAACGTCTATCGTGGCCTGGGCGGGTCGCCCGCCAATACATTTTTCGTCTTGCGCAGCAGCAATAGCGCGGTTCAGTCGCTGAACTTTGGAAATTTTGGCAGCGATCTTGTCATGCCGGCGGATTTTGACGGGGATGGAAAGACGGATTACACCGTCTGGCGCGCCCCCACCGGGACCTGGTACTGGATCAGTAGCGGCGACAATGTCTTTCATGGCTTGAATTTCGGAACCGGCGGTGATTTTACGACCCCCGGTGATTTTGACGGCGATGGCAAAACCGATCAGGCCGTTTGGCGTTCCGGTGCCCAAGCCTTTTTCTACGTCAATCGCAGCATGCTTGGATTCACCGCGTTGCAGTGGGGAACTACGGGCGATATTGCGGTCGGATATACGTTCCAGGTGCGCTAAGCGCGAAGCGCAAAAGCAGATGCTAGATTTCAGATACTAGATGCTAATTGTGTTTACTGAACTAGCATCTAGTTTCTGATTAGGCTTCTGCCTTCGGGTATGAAAATTAACAATTAATAATTAATAATTAATAATTAATAGTGAAAAACGGCGAAACCGATGGACACTTTCATTCCACCGGTTCCGCCATCATTGAAATCAACAATTAATCGTAAAGAGAACGCGACCCCTCCGGGTTCTGCATTATTAATTATTAATTATTAACCATTAATTAGCTTCATCGGACATAGTAAGCAGAGACGCTCGTCATCGCTTCGCCCGTCTCGAGCGTTATCACTTGTTCGCCGACTTGGCTGCCGACGTACGACACTCGATTTTCCTTGGGCGTCCAGATGGCCGGATCGGCAATGCCATCATTGTCCAGATCCGACGGTTGCGCAAAATCGCGCACCTGGCAGGCCGGATCTTGGGGCGGGCACATCACCGAAATGACTGGCATCATTTGTACGAAGAAACTGCCCGTGCGGCTGAGCAAAATCCGCCAAATTCCGTCATGCGGGGTAAACACGGCAAAGTCGGTCGTACCGTCGCCGTCGTAATCGGCCGGCACGAGGCTAGGTTCGTCTGCGCGGGTCATCGGTTCCCATCCCTGAACATGCAGGCTCTGGTCACTGCTACCCACATAGTAAAAGGTCGTTTCCGCTAGGCGAAACACGGCCGGGTCGGTGATCTGGTCGCCGTCGTAATCGCCGGGGACCGCCAGATCTGAGGACTGAACGGTCATCTGCAGTTCGATCAGCGTTCCGGTCAGGCTCGAGAAAGCCAGCCATTGGCCCGTACCCGGACGAAAAACCGCCAGGTCCGAATGACCATCACCGTCGTAGTCGCCCTTGACCGGGACATCGGTGACTAAACCCCAAAGGATCGAGGTCGTGCCGCCGCGGCTAAGCCGAACTTCCCAGCACATCGAACCGTCCCCGTCGGGTCGTACCATCGCGATGTCCATGACGCCGTCGCCGTCATAGTCGGCCGCCACGGGAACACCCAAAGGGGTGCCCTGTTTGAGCATTTCGACCGACGCGGCGGCTACGTTATGGATCTCCCATTGAGCCTGGGCTTGGTCAAAGTAAACCAGGTCATTCATGCCGTCGCCGGTAAAATCGGTGGCGCTGGCAGTGTTGGCGACAATGCCGCCGTGGCCGGCCTTGGGCGATGCATAGATCGTTTGCTCGGGGCGGACCGGTTTACCCGGGTTGGCCGTTTGGGCGATCACCAGACTGCCCACCGACAACATCCCCACGACCGCCAATAGCGCGGCCCCGCGGCGTAGTTGATTGAATAAATTATTGGATCTCATAGTCTCTCCGTAGTAATTGAGCCCGCGACCCGGGTTGTACCGTCGAGGGGCGAAATTGGATTACCTGGTAATGCGGATCTATGAGAAACGGAAAATAGGGTTCAGGGCTTTGGCCGGGTGGGGGGCGGCAGCGTATCGCGTTGTCCGCCGTTGATGGGAACGGCGGACAAACTTGCGCGGGGTACTTCGGTCTCTCCGATCACTTTCGGTAACCTGACGATCTCTCGCGGGATTTTCCCCGCGAGAGACTCATGGCTTTGCGTCCCTGTCTCGCGACAGGTTTGCCTCTTTCGTTGCAATCAAAGAACAAACTTCCCTTAGCTCGATCAGACTCATGGCTGTGTCTGAATAACCCTAGTGCAACTATTGGTCCACACTGGCTAAAAAGGGAATTGGGTTAATTCTGGCTACGTTTCTGTGTCGCTGGCGTCGGAGAACGGGCAGTAGCGTCAAATCGGTGACGGCGGAAC
>JBDSEC010000466.1:0-3802 GCA_039920205.1 Pyrinomonadaceae bacterium | reverse complement strand
CTAACGGCCTTTGGTATTCGGGTACGACAAGTTGTTGACCTGTCGCTGCTAGTTGCAAAGGTTGCGAGCTGAAACTTAACGCGCCACTTGGGGTACTCGCTCGGAAAGGTTACAACCTGTCGTACCCTGTGGTAGGTTCGTCCTAAATTCAATCGTCCGTTATAATGGCGTGATACCAATTTTTCGCGCGAGTTTAACTGTCGACTGAATGCCAAAACGCACTGATATACACAGAATTTTGATCATCGGCTCGGGCCCGATCGTGATCGGCCAGGGCTGTGAATTTGATTACTCGGGGACGCAAGCCTGTAAGGCCCTGCGTCAAGAAGGTTACGAAGTGGTGCTGGTCAACTCGAACCCGGCCACCATCATGACTGACCCCGACACCGCCAACCGCACCTACATCGAGCCGCTCACGCTGGAGTCGGTCACCGCGATCATCAAAGCCGAAAAGCCCGACGCTCTGTTGCCCACCGTTGGTGGCCAGACGGCGCTGAATTTGGCCGTGGCCTTGAACGACTCCGGGATCTTGGCGGAGTACGGAGTGGAACTGATCGGCGCCAACATCGACGCGATCAAGTTGGCCGAAGATCGCAATCTATTCAAAGCCGCGATGGAGCGCGAAGGGCTCCCGATGCCGCGTGGCGGATTCGCGCGTTCGTGGGCGGAAGCCGAAGCGTTAGTTGCCGAAACCGAATATCCCGCCATCGTCCGACCGTCCTTCACCTTGGGCGGCAGCGGCGGCGGCATCGCGTTCAATCCCGAAGAATTCGAAGACATCGTCCGCGGCGGCCTCGAGGCTTCGCCCATGCACGAGGTCCTGATCGAAGAATCCCTTCTCGGTTGGAAAGAGTTCGAACTCGAAGTAATGCGCGACTTGGCCGATAACGTCGTCATTATTTGTTCGATCGAGAATTTCGATCCGATGGGTGTGCATACGGGCGATTCGATCACCGTCGCACCGGCGCAAACTCTTTCGGATTTCGAGTACCAGCAACTGCGCGACATGTCGATCAAGATCATTCGCACTGTGGGAGTCGAGACCGGCGGTTCGAATATCCAATTCGCCGTCAATCCCGAGAACGGCGCGATCCGCATCATCGAGATGAACCCGCGCGTTTCGCGTTCATCGGCATTGGCCTCCAAGGCGACCGGCTTCCCGATCGCCAAGATCGCCGCCAAGTTGGCCGTCGGCTATACCTTGGACGAGATCCCTAACGACATCACGCGCAAGACTCCCGCTTCGTTCGAGCCGACCATTGATTACGTCGTGGCGAAGATCCCGAAATGGGCGTTCGAGAAATTCCGCGAATCGGAAGATGTGCTCGGAACCCAAATGAAATCGGTCGGCGAGGTCATGGCCATCGGCCGTACGTTCAAGGAAGCTCTCTTCAAGGGCCTGCGTTCTTTAGAAGCGGTCAAACCGTTGCGACTGGCGGGCATTCCCGATCATGTCTTGCAAAACAAATTGGCGCGGCCGAATTCGCAGCGCTTCTCCTACATCACGTACGCGTTGCAGCACGGTTGGTCCATTGCCGAGATCTACCGGCTGACCAGGATCGATCCGTGGTTCTTGGAGCAGTTGCAAGACGTGATGCGACTGCAGGATCGGATCGAAGATCGCAAATTGAATGACGTGCCGATCGAGGTGTTGCGCACCGCCAAGGAATACGCGCTCTCGGACCGGCGCATCGCGTATCTGACCAACGAGACCGAAGCGGTGGTTCGCGAACATCGCAAATCATTGGGTATCGCGCCCGTCTTCAAACGGGTCGACACGTGCGGAGCCGAGTTCGAATCGTTCACGCCGTATCTCTACTCGACCTATGAGGAAGAATGCGAGGCGGCGCCCGTCGATCGTCCTAAGATCATGATCCTCGGGTCCGGACCGAACCGCATTGGCCAAGGTATCGAATTCGATTACTGCTGTTGCCACGCTTCCTTTGCGCTGCATGGTGCCGGGTTCGAGACCATCATGGTCAACTGCAATCCGGAAACTGTCTCGACCGATTACGACACTTCGGACCGGCTCTATTTCGAACCGCTAACGTTCGAAGATGTAATGAACATCGTCGATGTGGAAAAGCCCACCGGCGTCATCGTGCAGTTTGGCGGACAAACGCCGCTGAATCTAGCCCTGCGACTTCATGAAGCCGGCGTGCCGTTGATCGGCACTACGCCCGATTCGATCGACCTGGCCGAAGACCGCCGTCGGTTTGGCGCCTTGATGACCGAAATGAATATCCCGCAACCCGAGAATGGCACGGCGGTGTCGGCGGCCGAGGCCAAAGTGATCGCCGCGTCGATCGGTTATCCGGTGCTGGTCCGACCGTCTTATGTATTGGGCGGCCGCGCGATGGCGATCGTGTATGACGACGAAAGCTTGGACGAATACATGCGCAGCGCGGTTGATGCGTCACCCGAGCGGCCGATCTTGATCGATCGATTCTTGGAGCGCGCCGCGGAATTCGATGTGGACGCCTTGGCTGATGAAGACACCTGTGTGATCGCCGGCATTCAGGAACATATTGAAGAAGCCGGTATCCATTCCGGCGACTCTTCCTGTGTGTTGCCGGCGCAGCGTATCGCCTCCGAGCACCTGGAAACCATGGGCCACTACACGCGGCAACTGGCGCGCGCGTTGAAGGTCTGCGGCCTGATGAACATCCAGTTCGCTATCAAGGACGACCGTGTTTATGTTTTGGAAGTAAACCCGCGCGCCTCGCGGACCGTGCCCTTTGTTTCGAAGGCGACGGGTGTGCCATTGGCGAGCATCGCCGCCTTGGTGATGGCCGGAAAACCGTTGGCCGAATTTGGATTGCCACCGACGCTAACGGTCGATCGCTGCTTTGTAAAATCGCCGGTCTTCCCTTTCGCTAAGTTCCCGGGCGTGGATCCGATCTTGAGTCCGGAAATGCATTCGACCGGCGAAGTCATGGGTGTCGGCGATACCTTTGGCGAAGCGTATGGCAAAGCCATGGAGGGCGCGGGTTTGTCATTGCCAACCGGCGGCACGGCGTTCATCAGCGTAAATGACGCTGACAAAGGTCAGGCGGTGGTCTTGGCTCGACGTTTGATCCGACTTGGTTTTCATGTAACCGCAACACATGGCACCGCCATTCGTTTGCAAGAGGTCGGATTGGACGTCGAAAGTGTCTTTAAGGTTAACGAAGGCCGCCCCAATATCGTCGATTTCATCAAGCGCGGTGAGGTACGGTTGATCATTAACACTCCGCTCGGTCGCGCTTCGCACTTTGACGAACAGGCTATCCGCCGCGCGGCGCTGCAGCATAACGTGCCATGCGTGACCACAATGACCGGCGCCAACGCCATCGTCGAAGCCATCGCCACTCGACTGCAGAACCCGGCGGTTAATGTACGCGCCCTGCAAGATCTGCACGTCAAGGCCGTCGCCGGATAGTCCAAACTGGCACGAGCGTATAATTAAAAGAGCAAGTTGACCTCTGACCTAGGGTTGCCGTTTTTGCGCTGAAGGCGCCTAAAGAAAATAGCCAGATGCGGGGCCGAAGCGGCGGGGTCGGGGATTAGGGGTCGGGGTTTCGAGCGCCCTGAAGGGGCGCCACCTCGGTCTCGCGCAACTTAAGGTCGTTCGAATCCCTGGCCTCCGGCCCGGCCCGCTTCGGCCCCACATATGGCTATTTTCTGCGAGCGAAGGTTCGGACGCGGGTTGCCGGTATAATGGTATTGATCGGTCAATCCTGGATTACGAATGATTTGAGGCTCGGGTAATTGAGGTTGATTTTGGCGCGAACTCCCACTTATCCGGGGCGGGGGCACCAGG
>JBDSEC010000465.1:0-3075 GCA_039920205.1 Pyrinomonadaceae bacterium | reverse complement strand
GTGCCGTTCGCGGACGCGTTTCGCGTTCTTCCGGCGGCGGTATTCGCGAAGGGTCCGGATTGTCCGGCGACGCGTGGGTATGGATCACCTTCCACGCCGTGCCGATCTTGCGAAAGACCAACGTGGTCCGCCCGGTCGAGCTATCGGGTACGCCGCGGCTGGTCTGGCCTTGCGTCCAGAAGTACATCAATACCGCGCCGTCGGTTCCCAGCATCTCGATCCGCACATCGCGTACCTCCAACGAAACATCTTTCAAATTGGGATAGGAATTTGCCCGGTTGGTGTGCATCTGTTCCCAGCCGCGGGTGACCGTACCGTTGTAGTTATAGATCGTCAATTTGGGCGAATTCCAATAGACGCCCGCCACCTTTTCCACGTCCGCGGCGCGGATGCCTTCGACCAATCGATCGAATGCGGCCCGGACCGCGGTCTCGCCCGATGGCTTTGGCGTTGCCTTGGATGGAGTCGTTTTCGCCGCCGGCGTCGGACTGGGCTTGGGTGTCGCCGACGTCTTGGGCATCGTGGGCGGTTTAATGGTTCGGTCTGATCCACTTTGCGCCCAAGCGGTTCCGGCCAAGGCCAGGGCGGCCAGCACCACAATGAAAATTTGCTTCGTCATTCGCGACTCCTTCAAATTGTTTACGTCTTGCACTAGGCTATACTGTCACGGCTAAGGAATTCAAGTTTAGCACGCGGCCCGTTTCATCGGTATCATCAAACTGGCGCGATCGCGCTTTGCGTGCACGCCGGGCAAATTTCTCAAACAACTAGCGTCCAGATGTCAGGTTAATTTAATGGCAGAATCCTTCAAATGTCCCATGTGTGCGGCGCCGCTCCCCTATGATGGTCAGGCCGTCACCGTGCGCTGTCCGTATTGTACCAACACCGTCATCGTGCCTGATGAGCTGCGCTCGGCCACTCGCGAGCCCGAGCGCCAGGTCGACGGACAAATGGGGCAGTTCGGTTCGGTCGGCGCGATGGTCGAGCAGGCGATGCGCCTAGGCGAAGTCAAGCGCCTGGTCAGATCCGGCGAGAAGATCCAGGCAATAAAGCTTTACCGTGAATTGACGGGACTTGGCTTAGCCGAAGCTAAGGAAGATGTCGAACGCCTGGAACGCGGCGAGCCATTGACCATCCTGCAAGCCGTTTTTGGCGGCGGTTCCGACCAAGCCGGATCGGACCGCCGGGCCGCCGCGATCGCCGAGGTTAAAGAGTTGCTGCGCACCGGTAACAAGATAGGCGCGATCAAGATCTTTCGCGACGCCTTTGGCTGCGGGCTGAAAGAAGCCAAAGATGCGGTCGAGGATATCGAGACCGGGCGGCCACTCGCCTATATCCCGGCCTCGGTCGCGCCGCAGATCGTTCAAGTTGGCGAGATCATGGGGCAAGTTGGCGCCGTGGCCTCGGCCCAAGGGCCCAAAGCGGTCAAAGCCGCCAAAGGTTGCAGCGTAGGCGTGGTGATCATTGTTCTGATATTCGTGATCATTGGATTCGTCATTTTCATCAATTTTCGGGGCTCGACTTCGAGGAACATTAGCAGCAAGAACGCCAACTCGTCCGAATCAACCTTTGCCCACAATGCACTGGCGTTTGGCGAAGAAGGGATGGGAGCCGGCCAGTTCAAAGACGCCCGGTCTGTCGCGGTCGACGACAATGGCCGGATCTATGTGGCGGAATATCAGGGCGGGCGCATCCAGGTTTTCAACTCCGCCGGTAAATTCCAAACTCAATGGTCGGCCGATCGGAAGGCCGTTGTGCTGGGTCTGGCCGCCGATCGCCGTGGCCTGGTTTATGTGGTGCATCCCGGCCGCATTGTTAAATACAACGCATCAAGCGGCGAGAACCTGGGCGACCTGCCCAACCTGAATAACTTCGTCAAGGAATTCTACTCGGCCGTGACGGTCGCCTTGGATGGAAACGTTTATGCGGTGGGCGGCAACTCGAAGATCGTAAAGATCACCCCATCTGGCCAGGTTTCGACGGCCGTTGATGTCCAGAAACAGGCGGGCGAAGAGGTAGATCTGGAACAGATCGCCATCGATGGTTCCGGCCACATTTACGGATTGGACACCCACGCCGGCAGCGTTCTGAAGTTCGCCGCGAACGGACGATTCGTGACCCGATTTGGCGGCAAGGGTACGGGAACCGGTCAATTCACTTCGCCCAGCGATCTGGCCGTCGACGGGCAAGGCCGGGTTTTTGTAGCGGATGCGGGCCGTGGCATCCACGCATTTAGCGAGGCCGGGCAGTTCCTCGCCTTATTTGGTCCAAAATCTTCGGTCTTTGGCATAGCATTCGCTAGCGATAAAGAGCTGATCGTGTGTTCGAGAAACGATCACCGAATTTTCCGATACGAGATCGACAAGTAGGACAAAATGGCTGATTCAAAGCGCTCAGTTTCCTGGTTCACCAAATTCGCGAAGAAGACTTCTTGGGCCACGGGGCGGCCGACCACCTTTGCTTTAGCCATTCTATTGATCATTGTTTGGGGGACAACCGGCCCTCTATTCAAATTCAGCGACACCTGGCAATTGGTCATCAACACCGGAACGACGATCATCACTTTCTTGATGGTCTTTCTGATCCAGAACACGCAAAATCGCGACACTGAGGCGTTACAGCTAAAACTTGACGAGCTGATACGTTCGACCCGCGGTGCGAAGAATATCCTTTTGGATCTGGAAGAACTGGATGATAAGGATCTGGATCATATTCGTGACGATTACGAGCGTTTGGCGGTCAAGGCCCGCCAACCCAAAAAGCCGAGGAAAACGGCGAGCAAGTAGCTGCCTTTCCACGATTGCGCTAATCGGGTGCAATAAACAAGGCAAGTTGGACATTCAAATATCGAGCGATGGCAGGGGAGAGTGCGGCTGGCACCAGCTTCCCTTTCTTCGCGTCGAAGACGCCGACAGAAAATAGCCAGATGTGAAACGTCTGGTGAAAGTTAAAACGAAGCGCGCACTGAAGGTGCGCCACTTTCTCGCGCCCATTCAGGGCGCTAACGTGATATCGAGCGGCGCGAAGTCGAACTCGCACTTTTAATTATACCAGCGCTAATGGCCCTTGAGCTTG
>JBDSEC010000464.1:0-5078 GCA_039920205.1 Pyrinomonadaceae bacterium | reverse complement strand
ACCATCGGCGAAGATATCGAGTTTTGTACCTCGCTGGATGCTGGGGTGGGGAATGTCTGTGCCGACCCAAGTCAAATGGAGCAGGTGATGATGAACCTGGTGGTTAATGCTCGCGACGCGATGCCGGCCGGGGGACGATTGACCCTCGAAACCAGCCGGGAACAGCTGGACGAAACATACGCCCAGCATCACGTTGAGTTTACCGCCGGTACTTATGTACGTTTGGCGGTCAGCGACACCGGATGCGGAATGGACGAGGCCACCAAGCAGAAGATCTTTGAACCTTTTTTTACGACCAAGCCCGAGGGAATGGGAACCGGTCTTGGGTTATCGACGGTTTACGGTATCGTAAAGCAATCGGGCGGGCATATTTGGGTATACAGTGAATTGGGAAAGGGAACTACTTTCAAGATCTATTTTCCGTTGGTTGAACAAACATTAGACGTGACAGCGCCATCCATCGGCGGGTCGGATTTGCCGCCCGGCTCCGAGACCGTTTTGGTGGTCGAGGATCATCAGGTGGTGCGAAAACTGGTGGTCGAGGTGCTGACAGCGTGTGGGTATAACGTTTTAGAGGCCGAGTCCCCCCACGTCGCGCTGGCCCTTTGCGCAAAGCGCGCCGAGCCCATCGACCTCTTGCTGACCGATGTGATTATGCCGGGCATGAGCGGCCGCGAAGTGGCCAGTCAATCGTTAACCGTCCACCCGGAAATGTGCGTCCTTTTCATGTCTGGCTATACCGATCAAGCGATCGTGCATCACGGCGTTTTGGACGAAGGAACCAATTTCATTCAAAAGCCATTCAGCCCGCGCGCGCTGGCCGTAAAGGTGCGTGAAGTTTTGGATGATTCCCGTCCGTAGGGTTGTTGGTGGCCGCAAGATGCGCTTGGGGCAGGGTTCAATATACGGCAAATGACAATGATCGATCGCAGAGGGCTGCTTTCTGGTCAAATAGCGCGGCATAAAGACCCGTTCTGCAATTAACGAATCGGCCCCGGGAGAAATTCCGGTGCGGTTGTTTACGCGGATCAGACCCACCGTTAGGAATTGAGCGTGCGATTCTGCTAAGTTTAATGAGAACGCATGAATATCATTTCACTAGAAAATGTAAGTAAGACTTACGGGATCGCTCCGCTTTTCGAGAACCTGACCATTGGTCTGGAGGATCGCGACAAGATCGGGATCATCGGCGCGAATGGTTCCGGCAAGACGACCCTGCTGCGCCTCATCGCGGGAATGGAAGAGTCCGACAGTGGCCGCTTCGTCCGCGCGAAAGGGAAGTCGCTCGCATATCTTTCGCAGAATCCGGCGTACGACGAGAACGCGACCGTACTCGAGACGATCTTTGCCGCCAGCGGCGGCGTGATGAAGCTGATCGCCGACTATGAAGCCGTCTGCCACGATCTGTCTCTTACGGCAGAAACCCAAACGTCAGGGAGGGTGCCGCCCGCCGACCCGAAACTTCTAGAACGCATGTCGGACTTGCAGCATGAGTTGGAGATCTCCGGCGGTTGGGATATCGAAACCAACGCGCGGAATGTGTTGACGCGACTGGGCATTGATGACACCGGTGCCAAGATGGGCCAGCTCTCGGGCGGGCAGCGCAAACGGGTCGCGCTGGCGCACGAACTTATCTTCAAGCCCGACATTCTGATCCTCGACGAACCGACGAACCACCTGGACGCCGATACGATCGAATGGCTGGAAGACTATCTATCGCGGTACACCGGTGTGCTGCTGCTGGTCACGCACGACCGCTACTTTTTGGATCGCGTGACCAATCGCATCTTCGAGATCGACCGCGGCGCGGTGCAAAGCTTCGCCGGAAACTATGCCTACTATCTTGAGAAAAAGGACGAGCAGGAAACCCTGCGCGCGGTCGAATCGCACAAGCGCGAGCAGTTGATCAAGAAGGAATTGGCCTGGCTGCGGCGCGGCGCTAAGGCGCGCACGCGTAAATCCAAGCATCGGATCGAAGCGGCCTATGACCTGATGGCCCAGCCGAAGGATAAAGCCAAGGCCGAGGTGGATATCGCCCTCGGGTCGTCGCGGTTGGGCAAGCGGATCATTGAACTGGATGCGGTTTCGAAGGCGTATGGCGACCTGAACCTTTTGCAGGATTTCAGTTATCTGGTCAAACGCGACGACCGCATCGGCATCATCGGCCCGAATGGTTCGGGTAAGACAACGTTGCTGGAGATCATCACGGGTCGGGTCGCGCCCGATAGCGGGGAAGTCGCGGTGGGCCAGACCGTCGTCATTGGTTACTACGATCAAGAGAGTCGGGCCTTGGACGACGACATGCGCGTGATCGATTACATCAAAGAGATCGCGGAATACGTCACGACCATTGATGGCAGCAAGATCACCGCTTCGCAGATGCTCGAGAAATTCCTGTTTCCGCCCGTAATGCAATATGCGGTGGTGGGCAATCTCTCGGGTGGCGAGCGGCGGAGATTGTATTTGTTGCGCATTCTGATGGCTTCGCCGAATGTGTTGCTGTTGGATGAACCGACCAACGATCTGGACATTCCTACGTTGATCGCGTTGGAAGAATACCTGGACGATTTTGCCGGGGCGTTGATCGTCGTCAGCCACGACCGGTATTTCCTGGACCGCACTATTGACCAGGTTTTTCGTTTCGAAGGCGAAGGCAGGGTGCGCGAATATCCGGGCGATTACAGCGCGTATCTTGAATTCCGCGAACGCGAGGCGTCTGCGGCGTCGAAAGCGGCCACGGCGTCGGCAGCCGCTTCAAAGTCGGCTGCCGCAGCAACCCCAAAACCCGCGGCGACGGAGCCCGCTACGGCGCCCGCCGCCGCACCCAAGAAACTGACCTTCAAGGAAAAACAGGAGCTCGAAAAGTTAGAAAAACGCATCGCCGCGGCCGAGACCCGCCTTCCCGTGATCGACCAGGAATTGGTCCAGTTCGGTTCGCGGGCGGGCAAGGTCCACGATCTATTCCTTGAACAGCAGACCGTCCATGCTCAACTTGACGCCGACCTCGCACGTTGGGCGGAACTGGCGGAAAGAGTCTAGCGCGGTTGGGATGGAAGGCTGCTTGCGAGTCAAAGCGGTACTTACGAACCGGCTTGGCCGCTAACCAGTGCGGTGAGGCTTGCCTCACCGGAGCGCATTCAAAAAACTCGACTATGCCGCTTCGCCAGTGCTCGACCTGACGGTTTCGACGTAAGGCCGGTCGAAGACCGCTTGTTCCGTATGCATCGAACGGAAAAGGCGAAAAACATAGCGCATGCGGTCGTCAATGTTGGTCCAATCGCGGGCCGTTCCGCCTTTCCAGGCCGGTTCGTGGTCGAGAAACACGTTCAGTTCCGGATCGCGCAACTGAACCAGAGATTCCGGGAACGGCACGCCCTCCAGTGCGGGCACTTCTTCGCTGACATTTAGACAGACCGAGCCGACATCAAATTGCATCATGCGTTTGGTTGCGCATTTGCGAATAATAAAGGGCATTGACTTGCGGATGTACGGTTCCAGCCGAACGTGTTCGTGATACACCGCTAGGCAGTTCGCGAAATAAGCCGCTTCGTGTTTCCGTTTCGGGTCTTCGGCATAGCGCGCGATGTAGTATTGCCGGAACGCCTGACGCAACAGGTCTTGTCCGCCGGATCCCGTATCGCCTGGGCGCAATTGCGCCAGAAAGGTTTGAAGCGAATCGGCGTCGGCCGCCGGTTGATCGTGAAAAGCCGCCACGAATCGCGCGGTCAGTTTGCCGATCTCCTCCAAGACAATGCGATTGCCGATCAGGATCAACCGTGCCGCTTCGCGGCGGCTATAGATAGCGATCTGCCGTCCGGCCAATCCACCACAAATTGCTCCAACGAACCCCGAAAGTGGTACTAGCCACCACGGCAGATTTGTCAACCATAACCAGATCGAGATCCACGATACCGACAGACCAACCAGAAACCCGACAATCCCGGAAACGACCGTTGCATTACGGATCGCCTCGCCCAGATCCTCCTGACGGATCGTCACGCCCGCCTTTCGCGAACCCCAGACCGCCCAGGTATGAAAATTCGCGCCGGCGTCGGCGCCGATGACCGACTGAAGGAGTACGGACAGTTGATAGTGGACCAGCGTGATCATTCGGTTTGAAAGCGCCGGGTCGGTCGTTTCGATCGCGTCGGCGATCTCGCGATCCCAGAAGGCACGATCAAAATTATCAATGGTTTCAAGCGGGCGATTTGTCATTTGATGTTGCAACAATCGAAACGGTCAAAAAGCCCCAGCGGGGCCAAATATCTATAGAAATGCAGGCACCAATTAAGTTCTAGCTCCGGCAGGAGCGAAACGTGTTCTCTTAATACATTACGCTCCTGCGGAGCTAAGGAAAATTTTGAGGAGATTGCGACGCTATAAATATTCCGCTCCGATGGAGCTAAGATTAGCGGTCCTAGGTTCCGTCGTTTCGTTCCTAACAAAACTTTGGCCGTCTGCCGTCAGCAATATTTCGTCAACTTCACCACCGGATCGACCATCGGATAAGCTGTGAAGCGGCCTGACAGGTCGGCGACAAAGGTAATGCGGTCGGTTCCCGCCTCTTCGCTTTCGTCAACTAAGCGAACTTCGACGGAATGCTCGCCTTTGGCTAGTTCGTCACCAGGGATCTCGAAGCTCCAAGTCATCGAACCGGTTGACGTCAGATCGACCCAGACGCCGTCGTCAACGCGCGCTTGCGCTGAGGTGATCGCCTTATTGGACCAGCCGCGTATGTGGCAATCAGTGGGGCCGCTGACGATGTGCGCGGGCGTGGTGGCCAAGATCAAACGACGCGGATGGGTGATCATCGCGATCGGGCCGCGATCCTCCTGACTGCGATGCGTGATGGCGATGTCGTCACCATCCAGATGGACCACGGCGAAACCAGCCGGTCCACCTTCGGGGTCGCCGATCGAACGGGTTGTGATGAAAACATTGCGGCCGTCATTCGCCATCTGCCCGTAATGCGTATGGCCGGTGAACAACGCCGTGATCGGACGGGTCTGCATGATCTCGCGCCAATCATCGATGCCAGCTCCGTTGAAATACTCGCAGACCTTGAACGGATAGTGATG
>JBDSEC010000463.1:0-9020 GCA_039920205.1 Pyrinomonadaceae bacterium | reverse complement strand
CTATAAATAAGCTGGGGCACGCCGGTCAATGGTCAACAACGAAATTATTTATCTGTGAACCCGAGTCTTTCGCGTACCGCGTAGATCGCCTTGGACTGCGATTCGTGATAGGTGCGGACCTGCATCTCGGCCAAAAGACCCATCAGAAAAAACTGGATCGCAACGGCGAACATCACGATGGAAAGTACCGGCAATGGGGTCTGAATGAAAGTCGTGTGGTAGAAATATTTCAGTATGACCGCCCAGATCCCCGACAGGATAGAGACCGCAAAAGCCACCAACCCGAATGTGCCGAATATGTAGAGTGGCTTGGTTTGGTATGACGCCATGAACTTTATCGTGATCATATCGAACACGACCTTGACCGTGCGCGAAATACCGTACTTTGAAGTGCCCATCGTGCGGGCGTGATGGTCAACCGCCAACTCGGTCACACGAGCGCCGGCCCAGCTGGCGTAAATGGGAATGAACCGATGCATCTCGCCGTACAGGCGCACGTCCTCTAAAACATCGCGACGGTACGCTTTCAGCGAGCAGCCGTAGTCATGCAAGGGAACGCCTCCGATCCGCGAGATGATCCGATTCGCGATCATGGATGGGATCTTGCGCGACATCAATTTATCCTGCCGGTGTTTACGCCAACCGGATACCACGTCATAGCCCTCGTTCAATTTGTCGATAAGGCGCCGGATGTCTGCCGGGTCGTTCTGCATATCGGCGTCCATGGGGATCAAGATCTTGCCGCGCGCGGCATCGATACCTGCCGCCATTGCCGCTGTCTGGCCATAATTGCGGCGCAGGGTTACGACTCGGACGCGGTCGTCCCGGCCCGCAAGTTCCCGCAGAACTGCTAGGCTTCCGTCGGTTGATCCGTCATCGACATAGATGATTTCGGCGGTCATTCCCAATTCGGTCAGCGCCGCGTCGAGTTTTTGTTGCAATGGCCGTAAATTTGGTTCTTCGTTATAGACCGGCAGAAATACCGAGATCTCAGGTCTCTGGTCCTCACCGACCACGGAATTACTTAATATCGTTTCAGTAGCTAACATAATAAAAAATTAACAGGGTAAAGCTTAGTGCTTGGAGCTTAATCACAGGAGAATGGTGTTTAGTCGTTTCTGCCCGGCTGTCGCATATGTTCTTATTGAAAACACGCAATTACCCTATCACCTCCGCACCCTTTCTTTCACACCCCGTCTCTCGACTTCCGGCGGATTTCCGCCATTGGGCCAATACAAAGCACGAATCGAATTTCCATTGTACCTTGCTCACCACCGATTCGACCCACATGAATAGGGGGGAATAGTACGGTTTCAGCTTGACCGGGATGCGAAAGATCAATGAATTGTAGACCGTCAGGAACGCCAGGTTCCCGCCGTAACTGGTGCGGGCAAAATCGAATTCACCAATGAATTCGCGTTTCAACGCATTTACATCGATCGACGCTTCGTTGTCCGCAAAATATTTGTCAAATTTGTACCAGATCTTGCGACCCCAATCGAAGAACGATCCGGCGTGCGGCTCCATAAAACAAAGGTAACCACCGGGCTTCAAGATGCGATGGACCTCGCGCAATGCATCGTTCAAATGCGGATGCAGATGGTGCAAGGCACCCACCACGGCCACGCAATCGAAGGATTCATCGGGGAACCCTGAATCCAATATAGAACGGCAATAGGCGGCACAATCGGGGCACTTTTCGCGGAACATTGCGATCGCGCCCGGTGAAATGTCCAAACCAGTTACAACCGCACCTTGCTCTAACAAATACCGCGCGGTTGGACCGCTGCCGCACAGTGCCTCAAGCACCGCTTTGCCGCGCAGATCGATACCCTGAAACATTGGGTCGTAAAAAAAGCGGCGGCGGTATTCCCGGCTGCAGGGGTCGCTGTAATGCGCTTCGTAATCGACGATGATCTCGTCGTAATGATCCGCCTGCGTCTGTTCAGCAGCGGATGCTTTGCGTGATCGGTTTCCCCCGTCAATCATGTGTATCCGCCAGTATGCGCCCCAGGCCGCGCCAAC
Source organism: Pyrinomonadaceae bacterium (assembly GCA_039920205.1). Taxonomy (GTDB): domain Bacteria; phylum Acidobacteriota; class Blastocatellia; order Pyrinomonadales; family Pyrinomonadaceae; genus JBDSEC01. Next base: position 6,995 of record JBDSEC010000463.1, on the reverse strand, counting down.
TGTTTTCACTATGCCATCCGATAATCACTTCTTCCGCCTTGATGTTCTGCCACCATACTTCGAATTCCGCCCGCGGAATATAAAACGCGGTTGGCGCGACCAGCTGGTCAAAAACAACGTGGTGTTGTTCGCGCCAACCAAAGCACGAAATAGAATTCAAGTAACTATTGTAAAACAGATGACGCGCCAACTTTTTGCCGCCCTTGCTTCGGTTCAGCGGTCCATAAATCAATCTGGTCGCCGTTAAGACCGACAGCGCCGATAGTTTCGACAGTTGTAACAAAACGGATCTTTCAATTCGCGACGTGATCCCCGTACTTACATAATTCCCCAACCTGGTGATCCAACTATCATGGTCTACGCCGAAGATCCAGGCGGAAATATGTCCGACCGGCTTTACCTTTCGCGATCGCGCAATGAAATCCGCGCGCGGATCTGGCTGATGGTGCAGCACGCCGATGCTGAAGGCATAATCGAAGACACATTTTAGCGACAAGGCGAAGATATCCGCCTGCTACACATGCATATTACTCATCCCACGCGCGGCGGCGAAATTTACTTCAACCGCGGCACTGAGGTCCTGGCTGACCCGCTCGCGAGCTTCCCCACTTGGCGACCAATTGCGTATAGCGGTCTTTTCCGCCGCCACCGTCTACCAGAAGCAGCGACAGGCTAAAAGTCTGCCGGACAATGAACCGCCAGACTAACAATCTGTCGTACCCATCGCCGCTTCCAACTCGGCAAATTCCCTGAAGGGAAACGCTCGCCGCCAGTTGCGGGCAAATTCATCAACGACGAGATCTTGCTTCATTGCATTCAAGGTCTCCCAAAACGGCAAACAGATCTGTTCTCGGGTTCCCTGGGCGGTAAAGACCGGTGCGCCGTCACGGCGAAGATGGCTCGTATATCTGATCACTTCCAATTTGCATTCGTCACTGGCGGCACTAAGCACAAAATCGAACTCCTCCGGATCTTCATTCCATCGGACCAGGGCGGTCTCGGCATTAGACATAACCGCGGTCAGCGCGCGCATTAGCTCTTCCAGCGATTCGTAGGGACGACACGACATCGCCGCCAGGAACCGCTGCCGACCGAACTTCAGGCCGATGGACATAAAACCGCTCTGTGGGCTATTAAATGTGATGCGCAATCTTGCTGTCATAGATATTCGGCGTATCGCTACAAAATCGTTTGAAAATCAAACTATTAGCATAACCTGTCCGGCTTAGGCGCGCCAAAGCTCGGATTCGGTGCATTGCCGGGAATTTCCGGTTGGTGTTAATTTAGTCCCGTCGAAACCACGAACCCTATGAAACCGTATCTGGAAATGTTGGAACACGTTCTGCAACACGGAACGGTCAAAAGCGATCGCACCGGTACCGGTACGTTGAGCGTATTCGGTTATCAAATGCGGTTCGATCTGAGCGCTGGTTTTCCACTGGTCACCACCAAGAAACTGCACACCCGTTCGATCTTCTACGAGTTGCTCTGGTTCTTGCGCGGCGAGACCAATATTGAGTATCTGCGCGCGAATAAGGTCAGCATTTGGAACGAATGGGCCGCCAGCGACGGCGAGTTGGGGCCGGTTTACGGCAAACAGTGGCGTAGCTGGGATGCGGTTGACGGTCGCACGATCGATCAGATCACGGAGGTGATCGAGGCGATAAATCGCGATCCTGATTCGCGTCGGTTGATCGTGTCGGCGTGGAACGTGGCCGATATTCCGCAGATGGCGTTGGCTCCCTGTCATGCGTTCTTTCAGTTCTATGTGGCCGATGGCCGATTGTCGTGTCAGCTTTATCAGCGTTCGGCGGATTCTTTTCTAGGGGTACCGTACAACGTCGCGTCATATGCTTTGCTCACACACATGATCGCGCAGCAGTGCGGGTTGGGGGTCGGCGATCTTATCTGGACCGGTGGCGATGTGCATATCTACCAGAATCATTTGGAGCAGGTACGACTGCAACTACGTCGCGAACCGCGTCCCTTGCCGCAACTTGAATTAGCGCCGCGACCGTCTATCCTTGATTACGAATTCGAAGATATCGCGGTCGTCGGTTACGACCCGCATCCGCACATCGCCGGCGCGGTGGCGGTCTAACGACCTCCTTCGCCTGGTTCGTTCGAACAACTTATGAACTGGAGCGGCAAAGTACTTTTGTGGGAAGAGCACGGACTGTTCATCGGTGCGGCGGGGACGGCTACGCTGCACGACTCGCCGGCGATCAAGGTTTGCGTTTCGTTGGACGGCGGGTTTCAACTTCGCGAAAGCGAGGACGATCCGTGGGTGGACCATACCGCCGCCTTGATTCCCGCCGGACAAGTTCATGCGATCAATGGGTTAGGTAACCGGATGGCGATGTTGTTGTTGGCACCGGAAGGGGAATTGGGTCAGGTTTTAGTGCAAACGTTCGCGGGAGACGGTAACTCCGCAATTCACCAGGACGTTCTCGGCGAGATTCAACGCGAGCTAAATCAATTTTCATCTCCCGATATAGGGTTTGCACCGGGAAGCGAGATCTATCGAACGGTAGTCAAAACCATCGCCTCAACCCAGCCGGGTGAAGAGCAGGGAACCGTCATTGACCCGCGCGTGTCGCAGGGAATCGATTGGATCCGCACCGGCCGCGAACGCGGAATATCCGTCGGCGAGATCGCTACCGGCGTTGAGCTTTCCGAAAGCCGGTTCTCGCATCTTTTTACTGAGCACATCCGCGTTCCGGTCCGGCGCTACTTGCTTTGGCTCCGCCTACGAGATGCCTTGCACATGTTGGCCGGTGGCGGGTCGTTGACCGATACCGCGCACGCGGCGGGGTTCGCCGACTCGGCGCATCTGACGCGCACCTTCCGTGCGGCGTTGGGGATCACCCCGTCGGCGCTGGTAAAAGAGAGTACCCTGGTCTCGTTCCTCGAATAGCAGAATCGTTCAATCTTTAATCTCCCTTCTTGTGCAAAATTGGAAATCAATGAAGGCAGAGGTGTGCCGTTGGATGCGGAAAACTCAATTTATCGTGTGCGAGCAACCCAACAGAGTAACGTCTTTAGACGTGATAGTGGCGGGTTGGAACTCGACTGTTGGTATCGATCATCACGCCTAAACGCGTAACTCGGTGCGGTTGCTCGCTTACGGTAAGTTGTAGGTTGGTTAATAGATCACTCGAAGAAATATGCACGGTGCCGCGGCTTTTTAAATATTAAATGAACGACAAATTGATCATACCCGAACCGGTTAAGATCGGCGCGGACGAGGCCGAGAGCTTCGACAATTGGGGTTTTCAGGATACCCGATTCGCCATAAACGAGAATGGCGCCGCGACCATTCTCGGGTCGCGATATGAATTGAGCGGTAAGGAATTGCCGCGCCTTTTGCCCTGGATCCGCGAAACCATCGGCGTCGAACTGGACCCGAAGGCGATCCATCGCACTTCGTATCCAACTGAGATACCGGCGGCCGTCGAAGCGCCCGCGTTTACAGCGGAGATCCAGTCGTTCCTGAGGGGGTCGCAGATCGACACCAGTGGCGAGGTGCGGTTGCGTCATGGTCACGGGCAGACCCAGGAAGAGATGTTCGCCATCAAACACGAGCGATTGGGACGAATTCCCGATCTAGTGGTCTTTCCCGAACGCGACGAACAGGTGGCCCAATTGATCCAATCCGCCAAGTCGCACAACGCGGTGCTGATCCCGTTCGGCGGGGGTACGAATGTCACCGACGCGTTGCGGTGCGTCGAGAATGAAACGCGCGTGATCGTTTCCGTGGATATGCGACGGATGAACCGCGTCCGTTGGATCGATCCGGAAAATATGATGGCCTGCATCGAAGCCGGCGCCGTTGGCCGTCACATCATGGCGACCTTGGAAGAGTATGGATATTCCATGGGGCACGAACCGGATAGTGTTGAGTTCTCTACGCTGGGCGGGTGGATCGCTACCAACGCCAGCGGGATGAAAAAGAACAAGTACGGCAACATCGAGGACCTGGTGATCGATGTCACGGTCGCTACCGCCAACGGCAAATTGGAACGCGCCACGCCGGCACCGCGTGAATCGGTCGGTTCGGACCTGCGCCGGTTGATCTTTGGTTCAGAAGGCACATTGGGGATCATCACCTCGGCCATCGTAAAGCTTTTCCCCTTGCCGGAAGCGCAGGAATACGGGTCGGTTCTTTTCCCTTCATACGAGAAAGGCTTTGCGTTCATGCACGAATTGACCCACACGTCGACGCCACCCGCGAGTTGCCGGTTAGTGGACAATTTGCAGTTTCAATTCGGCTTGGCGCTGAAACCGGCCGCGACCGGTATGAAGGTCTGGAAAAGTAAATTGGAGAAGATGGTCGTGACCAAGATCAAAGGGTTCGACCCGTTGAAAATGGTCGCACTAACGCTAGTGTTCGAGGGGACGAGGGACGAGGTCAAGCGGCAGCAGTCGGACGTTTACCGCATAGCCAAAAAACACGGCGGCATGAAAGCTGGGGGCGAGAATGGTCGGCGTGGTTATCAGCTTACTTACAGCATCGCCTATATCCGCGATTTTCTGATGAATTATTACATCATTGCGGAATCATTCGAGACTTCGTGCGCTTGGAGCGATGCACTGAAGATCTGCGAGAACGTGAAGCGGGTCTTGCAAGTGGAGTTCGAACGACGGGGTTTGCCGGGCAAGCCATTTGTCACGTCGCGGATCACGCAGCTCTATAGAACCGGCGTGGCTATCTATTTCTATTTCGGATTCGGTTATATAGGGGTCGAGAATCCGTCTCAGGTCTATCTGGAGATGGAAAATATTGCGCGCGAAGAGATCCTTCGCTCGGGCGGATCACTATCGCATCATCACGGCGTGGGCAAGATCCGCCAGGCGTTCCTGCCCGGCATCATGTCCGAAACAACGATGAAATTGAAACAGCAAGTGAAGTCGGGATTCGACCCGCAGAATATTTTCGGGGCGGGCAATCAGAACTTAAGGTGAGGGTGATCCATGATGCAACAAGTTAGCGAGATCAAAGACTTTACGAGGGCCACGAAGCCCGTTGCAGAATTGGGCCAGCCGACCGGGCCCGAACTTCGGTCAGTCCGTATCCAAACGGCGATCTGTTGGTTGATGCTGTTGCCGTTCGGAGGATTCCTGACCTTGCTGTTGCTGGCCAAGGGTTACCGCATTAAGAACAAACGCGAGATACGCCGCCGATTTGCGCAAATGATGCGCGATAGCGATCGCCCCTTATTGCTCTGCTCAAATCATCTGACCTTCATTGATTCTGCGCTGATCATCGTGGCGCTCGGGTCCAACTGGTGGTACCTATTCCACTACCAGGCGTTTCCGTGGAATTTACCGGCTGGAGATTTTTTCAAGAAGAAGTTGAAGTACCACGTCACGCTCTTTTTGATGAAGTGCATTTTCATTCACCGCGATGGCAGCAGCGAACATAAGAACGCCGTGCTCGGCCTTTGCCGTTATCTGTTGAACGATCGGCAAAATGTGCTGGTTTTTCCGGAAGGGCAACGCTCGCGTTCGGGACGATTCGCGGCCGACGCGCTAACGTTGGGTGCATCGCGCTTGGTTTCGACGGTTCCCGATTGCCGCGTGCTTTGCCTTTATTTGCGCAGTGCCAAACAAGAGACCTATTCGAACTATCCGCCAGCCGGTGCTCACTTTTCTTTGGGGATGAAAATGATCGAACCGGCAACCGAAAAGTCGGGCAAAGATGGGTTGTTGGATCTAACAGAACAGATCGGCGCGACTATCGCGGGGTTGGAAGCCGAATTCTTCGCTACGCAAAAAAAGAATGTCGGAAACTAAGTCGTGGGCAATAATAACCGGTGCCTCATCGGGTATTGGCCGCGCGTTAGCGGGTGAATTCGCGGAGCGCGGCTTTGCCCTGGTGCTAACGGGCCGCGATCTTGCGGCTCTCGATGAAATCGCGTCGAAGTGCAAAGAAATGCATTCGGCCACGGTGATGATACACGCGGCTGATTTGAGTGATGCTGTCGCCGTGGCCCGGCTGATCGAATCGATCAAAGAAAAGCCGATCGAACTCCTGGTCAACAACGCAGGCTTCGGCCTCAAGGGCAACTTTGCGGAAACCAACATCGAAATGGAATTGCAAATGGTCGAGGTTCAGGTAACCGCGATGCTGCGCCTTACGAAGGCGGTCTTGCCCTCGATGATCGCGCGCGGCCACGGCCGAATTCTCAACATTGCCTCAGTCTATTCCGTTGCTTCGGTGCCCCGCCAATCGATATACAGCGCGTGCAAGGCTTTCCTGCTTTCGTTCTCAACCACACTAAGCGAAGAGTTACGCGGCACTGGCGTGACCGTTACGGTGTGTTTGCCCGGCGTCACCAAAACTGAATTTCGCCGCCGGGCCGGGATAACCGATCGCGGTGCCTCGGGCATGACGCCGGAAGCCGTGGCTCAACGAGCCGCCGCCGCCACCATGCGCGGCCGGCACCGGGTGACCCCCGGCTTCCAGAACCGGCTTTTTGTCTTTGCCGCCCGGCACCTTCCGGCTCGCGCGACGTCGCGCCTGGTGCGTTTCATTAATGACCGCCGCGGGGTAAATCGCTAATTCTGCCGGTGTTCCGGTTGTCAATCCGTATCGAAACCTGGCATTCTAGTAGACGATGTTTGTTGAAAGTAAAACGAAAACCAAGCTGTTAAAGCGGATGGGCGAGGCCATTCGCGATTTTGGCATGATCGAAAATGGCGACCGGGTTATGGTCTGCCTCAGCGGCGGCAAGGACAGCTATGCTTTGCTGGATCTGTTGCTGGATGTGCAAAAGCGCGCGCCGGTCGAGTTCGAACTCTTGGTCGTTAATTTGGACCAAAAGCAACCCAATTTCCCCGTCCAGGTGTTGCCGGAATATTTGTCCGGTCTGGGTGTGCCGTTCCGTATTATCGAGCAGGATACCTATTCGGTAGTGAAACGCCTGGTGCCCGAAGGCAAGACTTACTGCTCCGTGTGTGCGCGGATGCGTCGCGGCATTCTGTACAACATC
>JBDSEC010000462.1:0-8162 GCA_039920205.1 Pyrinomonadaceae bacterium | reverse complement strand
TACCCAAAGTACACGGCGCTTTTTTAAGCGAAACAATTAACCGATCCGATTACTTGCCAGCGACCTTATCCTTCAGGATCTCGAGCGCCTTTTTCATTTGCACATCTTCCGCAGGTGGTGCCGATTTGGTTTCCGGAGTCACTTCGCGTTTGTCACCCGGGGTCGGCGGAGTTCCCTCTTCATCCGGGTTCCCGATCTTGTCCGGGTCAGTCGTATCCGGTGAATCCGGTTTGGCTACCTTGACGGTCGGTTCTAAACCAGACTTGGTTCGATCTTCACCCAAAAACGGTTTTCCCGTCGGCGAGGCCCATTTGACCGTGGTCAAAAGCAATCCGTCGCCGTCGCGAAGTTTGAAGAGTTGCTGTTCGGTTCCTGCTCCAAAGCTGCGTTCGCCGACCAAGTCGCCGCGGTTGCGTTCGGTCACGGCCGCGGCAATGACTTCGCTCGCGCCCGCCGTGCCCGTGTCGATCAAGACCACCATCGGCCCACCAAAGACAAAGCCCTTTTCTTCCGCCGAAAACGTCTTCAACGATTTTCCTTCTCGGCCGATCGTTTGCGCCAAAGCGCCGTCTTTGATGAACAGGTTTGCGACGGAAACGGCCTCGGTGATCGAACCGCCAGCCACGCCGCGCAGGTCAAGCACGACTTTCTGCGCGCCCTGTTTGACCAGATCTTGCAAGCGGGCACGTACGTCGGCCGATTCACCATCCGCCAAACTGTTGATCCGCAGTACGCCGGTCCGATTGGCTTCCATCTTGCTCTCGGCAGCCGGGACCTTGAAGTCGCCGCGTTTGACCGAGATGGTATTGGGGCGCGTATTTGCGCGCAAAACCCGCAGTTTCACTTCCGAACCAGGCGCGCCATTCAACAACTGCTTAGCGTCATAGAGGGAAATGTCCCGCGTGGCTTTGCTGTCAATATATTCAATAACGTCGCCGGCCTTGAGACCAGCCAGATCCGCCGGGGATCCCTTGACGGGAGCGACCACATACAAATAAGCGGCCACCTGCGAAAGCTCAGCGCCGATCCCAACTGCATTCGACTTATTCGCAGTGCTATAATCCCGCACTTGATCGGCCGTCAAATATGTTGAATATGGATCCAAACCATTGGCCAGTCCGCGCATGGCGCCGGAACGGACCTTGTCCATGTTGGGCTCGTCCACGTAGTCATTTTGAATGTGCTGAAGAACATTCTCGAAAATTCGCAATTGCGCCCCCGGGTCATTGATCGGCTGCTGGGCGCTGCTTGAATAAAGACTTCCAACAAAGCCGTAAACGGCGATGCCGGCCGAAAGCATGACAAGTGCGAACTTAGTGCGAAAAGACATTAATTACCCTCGTTCTTAATTACGAACCATGGCCGAAATGATGGTAAAACCCAATTGATCAACCTACTTGAATATCATACAGCCCCAAAATCAGCCGCGCAAGCAAGTTGTGGTCCGGCAGCGCTACAACGTGACCAACCGACAGGTTGCGACTGTCATCAGTCCATTTTCGCGATCTTATGATCACCGAATCCCAACCAAATTCCGGCCGCATCCTCGGTCTTGACTGGGGCGAAAAGCGGATCGGAGTCGCCATTTCTGACGAATTGCGGATCTCCGTTCGCCCGCTGGTGGCGATCCAGGTTACCAACTGGAAAGCCGTCCTCGGATCCCTGCGCGAAACTATCGCCCACTTCGACGCCAAACTAGTAGTAATTGGTTGGCCGCTTAAGATGGACGGGTCTGAAGGAAGTCGGGTAGAGTTAGTACGAAATACCGCTACAAAGCTGGCGAAGTCGCTAACCGTACCCCTTCAGTTTCAAGACGAGCGTCTGACCTCGGCGGCGGCCGAGGAGCGATTGCGTAACGCGAGCATACCCAAAGAGGAATGGAAGCATCAAGTTGATAGTATAGCCGCGTCCATCATTTTGAGTGATTACATTGATCGGCGGCTCGGACATAAGGTGAAATCCCCTTTAGAATAAACATTTACAAGCACGCAATGTGCCACTTTAACTGTATTTCTTTAATTTTTGCGCTTATATGAAAAAGACGATAATTCGGCTAATAATTGGACTGGTACTGCTCTTGGTCGTAGTGGCCGGGGTCTCCATGTATTGGGCAAATCGGTCGCTGCGAATCCCCCGCACTCACGCCTTTGCGGGCCAATATGTTGAGATCCCGCGCGGCACAGCGCCGGCCGAGATCATTAACCGGCTAAGCGCCAAAGGGATCATCGGCAACACCTGGCCGGTATTGCTGTATCTAAAGTATTCAGGTGCGGGGTCACGATTAAAGGCGGGGGAATACAAATTCCCTTCTCCGATCACGGCACTCGAGGTGATCCATCGACTAGAGGAGGGCGAGGACCGGCTGGATCGGTTCACGGTAATCGAAGGTTGGTCACGTTTTGAGATCGCGGCCGCATTGGCCAAACAGCCATTTTTTCATATTAAGGAAGACGCCGCTTTCGCACTGTTGAGTAACCCGGGACCGATTCAGGACGTCGATCCGATGGCCGATAACTTGGAAGGGTATTTGTACCCCGACACCTATTTTCTGCCCCAGGGGACGACCGCTGAGCAAGCCGTCGCGTTGATGATCAAGAGATTTCATCAGGAATGGAAGCCGGAATACACCGCTCGCGCTGAGGAACTGCACCTGACACCGCGGCAGATCGCCACCGTTGCCGCATTGATCGAGACCGAGGCCAAGCTGGACGAGGATCGGCCCTTGATCTCGTCGGTCATCTATAACCGATTGAAGACGGATATGCCATTGGGCATCGACTCCGCCATCATTTACGCCTCAAAACTGGCAGGAAAATGGAAGAATGACGGAAAAGTGTACAAAAGCGATCTCGATCGGCAGTCGCCATACAACACTCGGCTGAACCGCGGATTGCCTCCCGGACCGATCGCTTCTTTTAGCCGCGAATCCCTACGGGCTGCGCTATATCCGGCACAGACCGAATATTTATTCTATGTGCGCGAACCGTCGCGCAACGACGGAAAGCACAATTTCTACACGAACGGCGCCGATTTTGAGAAGGGAGTGCGGGCGCTACGGGACTGGGAACGTAAACGGGACCTCGAGGCGTCAAAGCTGGCGGCCAACGCCACTCCCTAATTTGCGAATCAAAGTTGGTGCGGACGAACGAGTTATTAGATTCTTGTAATTGAGGTTTCATTAATCTATGCTCAGAATGCGCGATAGCTTTGCCGAATCCGTTACGTTGTCCGTACCTTGGGGGTCTGAAATGCGAAATATATTATTCTGTTGTGTCCTAGTTTTTGCCTGCGCCATCGCCGTGACGGCCCAAGAGAAGGGCGTAGATTCGCAGAGTGACAAGATCCGCGAGACGGGAACGTCAACCAACTCGGGAGGAAATCGGACCAATACGGGAGTTGGGCGCGGCGTATCGTTTGGCAAAGGTAGAACCGAAACGCGGTCGCTATTACCGAATCCGTTTCGCTTTACGGGCCGCCTAGACATTATTGTCAAAGCCGTTCAGGACGTCATGACCGAGCGAAAGATGATCCCGGATGACGCTACTTCGCGGACGGCGGAAGGATTGGTTATAAGCCAGCCGTTTACCTTCTCCAAAGGCGCCGTCGTTTCCCGGGGCGAGCTCAGCCGCTACAGCGATATTCCCGAGACTTCGTCCGGCACTTGGAGCGGTGGAAGATACACCTTTACGATACAGGTTGCTCCGGTCGATGGCATTCACGCGAATGTTTCGATCTCGGCCAAGATCGAGGGACGCACAAATGGGATCTTGGGAACGGAATGGACGACCTTGGCGAGCAATGGTTTAGCGGAAGATGAATTCCTTACCGAACTTATCGGCAAACTTACCGGTGAAATACCGGCCGGGATCGTGGTCCCTTAAATACCGAATTCCCTTAATTTAATCGATGATCGAATCAATTACAGACGTTAGATCCTCCTCAAACAATTCCCGTACTGGGTTCCTGATCGGCCTCTCTATCGCCTTGGTCATGACGGTTGCATTTGCCGCCGGCTGGGTCGTGCTGCAGCGGCGCAATGCGGCAACGGTAGCGGCCAAAGAGCTAGCCGATGCTAAGTCCCTACCTGCTCCCCGTCCTACTCCCGAGTTGCAGGTGTTTCTGGACGAAGCGATCGTGAAATCCGGCCAAGCGGCATTAAGCGGCACGGTGAAGAACATTTCGCCAAACGCGATCTCGGGTATAAAAGTTGATCTTGAATTATTCCATCGTGAGGGGAATGGTGCTGATAAGCGATCGATCGAGCCAGTACCAGTGGACCTTCCCCCGAACGGAGAGGCGAAATTCCAGTTTACGGTTCCGCAGAAGACATTTCGTACCCTACGAGTAGTTCGGGTCAGCAGCGCCGCCCTTGGCCGTGATGTCGCGTTCGTGACCGCCTCGGGTGTCAAACGGCCTACTGAAGGCCCCACGACGATCACGGTAGTGGAGGACGGGCGACCGCAAACCAAGGGTAAAGGCGAGATCTTTATCAATACACCAGATACGCCGGTCAAGGTACCATAGCAGTTCGCCGGGGCCTGAGTTAAGGCTTTGAGTGAGCTGTCGGCGGGTCGACCAGATGTCTCAAACGGGCTCAGCTCCGCAACCCTAAACTACTCTATTTAAATACGCTTGCACTTTTGGGTTAGCCGCCGCTTCGGCAGGGTTGGCGAGAAGAATAACCTCGCCCTCTCGGCGCAACCTAGCGACTTCATCCCGGACCGCCGTCAATTCGCCGCGATCATTGAAGATCACAATGTCGGCTGAGGAGATCAGACTGACAGCAGAAGGTTTCCAAAGCCGGCGACTTACGGTCGGGTCAACAATCATAATGTTTAGAGTAGGTTTGATCGTCAGAGCTAAGGTATTACTTTCAATTACTACGCATTCATTTCGGGTGAATGAACGCGCCATTTCTTCCCACATGGCGCCGATCGAAACATCGCGGGTAATTCCCCACAATACTTTCGCCGCCCCGGCTTCCAAAAAACGAGCGGTATCGGTATCTTTCTGGGCGATAGTTTCGAACCGACTGATGATCTGATAATCCCCGCCCAGTGAAGAACACACGTTGCATCCCTTGCCTCCGTGAGGACAGCCGCGGTCGCCGTGAGTAACGGTTAACTTCGCGGCGCTGACCGCGGTCGTTTGCCGTAGGTAGCTAATGACAGCGACCGCCAGGCTCGTCTTGCCCGAGCCAGAGGTGACGCCAGACACAACCACCGTCCGAAGCTCCGCTAAGTTTTGATTTTGCTCCACGTTTGATACCAACCGGACAACCCTTCGGCCGAATTTCGCCTCACATGTTCAAGAGATAATAACTTGATAAGCCGTCTACGGTTGATTAGAATCGCATTGCGGCTTTGACGACAACAAGTGGCGACCATCGAATGGTTTAGCTTAGGCAATTTTTCGAATCCAATGTTGCTTCGACTACTGATAATAACTCTTTTGGTTGGATCAGTCTTCGCCGTGGCGCAGGCCCAGGGTCGAATACTAACTCCCGTCACCACGACGAGTGAAACTAAAGAGGAACGTGATCCTTTTAACAATTCCCCGCTCGAACAGATGCGGGCGCGCATGGCTGCCCGGAGTGCCGAAAAGAGTCATCGCGAGAATGTGGAACGCGCGCGTGAGGCGGCGCGGCTGGGTGCCGAGCTCAAAGCTACCTTCACCGTTGCCCAGATCCTGAACGACGTTGACCGGAAGAAAGTCGAGCGAGTCGAGAAATTGGTTCGCAAGATACGCAGCGACGCTGACGGTTCGGATGGCGATCTGGATCCCGTGATCCCAACGGATCTGAGCGATGCCATTTCCAAACTAGCCGAAGGTACGGATGAGTTAAAGTCATTGGTCGAGGGGACGCCCAAACTGGTCATATCTGCTACGGTGGTCGAACAGACCAATCAACTTATTAAATTGGTTAAATTCGTCCGCGGGCTTGTACGCTGATGCGACTCTTAACCCGTCTGAATACAGTTCGGTGCCTATTCGCCGTTTGCGCACTGATTACCATTTTCGCTTCGACTAACTATTTCATTCGTACCCGCGCGCAGCAACAGCCCCAGGATGATGACGTCGAGCGCGTCAACTCGGACTTGGTTTTGGTCAATGCAACCGTAACCGACGGCAAAGGCAAGCCCGTCGGTGGACTCCGCAAAGCTGATTTCAAACTGGTAGAAGACTCACAGCCTCAACAGATCTCGTTTTTTGGCGCCGAATCTACGCCTTTCGCCGCGGTGATCCTGTTGGATACTTCCGGAAGCATGGAAGCGCGAATGTCTATGGCCCGAGCCGCCGCCGTTCGCTTCGTCGAAAGCTTGCGCCCCGAAGATATGGTCGCGGTTTACCGGTTCGATTCGGAAATAGTCAAGCTGCAAGACTTTTCTTCTACGGCGAATCTTTCCGATCGATTCTTCGACACTCGTGCACATGGTCAGACACGGCTTTATGAGGCGATCGTGATGGCCGCGCGTGAATTGGCAAAGCGACCCGAGCGGCGTAAGGCGATCGTGGTTCTCTCGGATGGCGCCGATACTGCCAGTTTGGATACGCGCGAGAAGGCCGCCGACGCGGCGCTGGCCGCCGATGCGGCGATCTATGGAATAGATATGACCCAGGACGGTACGGGCGACCGCCGTGACTTACAGGTGGCCCAGATATTGAAGAGTCTTTCTGAAAAAAGCGGCGGGCTTTACGTGGCCGCGGCAGGTGGGCCACTATTGCGCGAGTCCTGTATACGGATCGTTCAGGAATTAAGCCAGCAGTACACCATCGGATACCAACCGACGAATCAAAATCACGACGGCCATTGGCGGGCCATCGAGATCAAATTGAATCGACCCGAACTAAAGGTCCGTGCCCGAAAAGGCTATAAAGCCGCGAAACGTAAGTAACCCATCAAAGGTTGTGGCTCACGACATTGCGCAATTTGTCACGGTTTCTCTCGATCGCAAGTTCAATTAACCGATCCAAAACGACGGGAAACTTCACTCCCATGGCCTCCCACATCTTCGGAAAACCCGATACGTCGGTCAACCCGGGCATCGTGTTCAGTTCGTTGATCAGCAATTGACCATTGTCGCGCCGAAGGAAGAAATCGACCCGCGCCAAGCCCGATCCGTCGACCGCCTTAAAGGCCGTTACCGCGTGTTTCTGGATCTGCCGGATCTGCGTCTGTGAAATACGTGCGGGGACGACAAATTCATTGTGCCCGGTGCCGGAATACTTCTCTTCGTAATCAAGAAAACTCGACGCGGCATCGTGGATCAGATATTCCCCAGGTAAACTTGCCTGTGGGTCGTCGTTACCCAGGACTGCGCATTCGATCTCGCGGGCGTTCAAGCCCTCTTCGACCATGATCTTTCGGTCGTACTTCGACGCCAATTCGATCGCCGCGCGCAACTGAACTTTGTTATCCGCCCGCGAAACGCCCACCGATGAACCTAGATTGGCGGGCTTCACAAAGCAAGGATAGCCGATCTCGCGGCTAACCCGGCGCATAGTCGATTCCCGATTGGCTTCCCATTCGCGGCGCAAAAACCAAATGTAGTTGCACAAGGGCAACCCGGCATCGCGAAATAATGCCTTCATCGTCACCTTGTCCAGGCCGCACGAGGACGCCAAAACCCCACAGCCGACATAGGGGATCCCCGCCATATCCAGCAAACCTTGGATCGTACCGTCTTCGCCGTACGTGCCGTGCAGAACCGGAATGATCACATCCAAACGCTCGACACTTCCACCACCGCGGCCCAGCGAAAGCAGGCCTTGATAACCCGGGTCTCCGGTCAGCGCGATTTCCTTGCGTTTGTCTTGCGCGGCCGAGCCGATCTTGGCCTGCGCCTCCGCCGCCAACAATTTCACCGACGCCGCCGGCGGCAACCACTTCCCTTCCAAGGTTATCGCCAGTGGAACGATGTCATATTTTTTCTGGTCTAATGATTCAATAACCGAGCGTGCGGAGCGCAGCGAGATCTCATGCTCGCCTGAACGTCCGCCATAAATAACACCAATGGTCAATTTCTTCGTCATATAAAGAGGACTCACCGATCACGATTTGTACGATCACGTCCAATTCGTCAACTTAATTCAGCAACACTAAATGATGCGTTTATAGAATGGTTTTACCCAACGCAGATAGGATCAATTCGACACCCAAT